>CADBOI010000187.1 GCA_902796335.1 uncultured Spirochaetales bacterium | reverse complement strand
TCGTTCTTCGCGATCATCGGAGAAAAGGGATGGAAACCCGTCTTCAAACAGGACGGATCATATGAGATGCATGAGATGCTGCCCATCTCGTTCACAATTGATGAAAGAATCGGTGACGGCGTCTATTTCGCCAACACCATCAAGATATTCAAGGCGTACCTCATGCGCCCTGAACTGCTCGAACTTCCTGCAAACCAGGCGGTCGACATCCGCACTGTGGAAGAGGAACTCGGACTTTAACACTGGAGATCAACTATGGAATACTCAAAGGAAGAATTGAAGATCGCACCATGGCTCAAGAGCTATGGTGAAGTGAAGTTTCATCTGGATTACCCTGACTTTTCAATGAGCGACGCACTCTTTGAGAGCGCACGCAAGTATCCGGACCAGGTAGCCCTCACATTCCAGGACAGGGACACCACATACGCAAAGCTCGTCCCGCAGATCAGGGAAGCCGAAAAGGCCTTCAGGGCCATCGGAATCAAGGAAGGCGATGTTGTCACAGTCTGCATGCCCAACGTTCCGCAAACAGTCGTAAGCCTGTATGCGATCAACGCAATCGGCGCGGTGGCCAGCATGATCCACCCTCTTTCCGCCGTCCATGAGATCGCATTCTATCTGAAGGAAGCCCAGAGCAGGACGATTATCAGCCTGGACCAGTTCTATACCAAGATCAAGAAGGTCCAGGAGCTTGTCGAGCTCGACAACATCATCATCGCAAGAGTCTCCGACGCACTCGGATTAGTCAAGGGAACAGCCTACAAGTTCATCAAGGAGCGCAAGTTCGAGAAGTTCACAGAGGACTCAAAGCTCATCACATGGAAGACTTTCCTTGGCAAGGCCAAGGAGTGCACCGCAGATCCTTCCGTAGTTAAGAAAGGAAAGGACCTCGCAGTCATCCTCTTCTCCGGCGGAACTACAGGAGTCACAAAAGGCATCAAGCTGACCAACCTCAACTTCAACGCACTTGCACTTCAGACAGGTACGATGTGCAACAAGCAGATCCAGGGAATGACAATGCTTGCGGCAATGCCCATGTTCCACGGATTCGGTCTGGGTGTCTGTGTACACACCCTGATGTTCTGGGGCGGAAGAAGCGTTCTGGTCCCGCAGGTAAGCGTCAAGGGCTACTCCAAGCTCCTCAAGACGGCACAGCCGAACTACATCGCCGGTGTCCCAACCCTGTACGAGGGAATCACAAGGAACAAGGAGATGGACAACGTCGACCTTTCCTGCCTGATGGGAGTTTTCTCCGGCGGAGACAGCCTGTCCGTCGAGCTCAAGAAGAAACTGGACAAGTTCCTCGCAGACCACGGTGCAACAGTCAGAGTCAGAGAGGGATACGGAACGACAGAGTGCGTCACAGCAAGCTGTCTCACCCCGTACAACAAGGAGAAGGAAGGTTCCATCGGACTTCCCTACCCCGACACCTACTACAAGATCTGCAAGCCGGGAACAACCGAGGAAGTTCCCTACGGCGAGGACGGAGAGATCTGTCTGCGCGGACCTTCGGTCATGCTCGGATACATCAACCATGAGGAAGAGAACAAGAAGACTCTGGTCAAGCACGAGGACGGCTTCACATGGCTGCACACCGGTGACATGGGATACATGGATGACGAGGGATTCATCTACTTCAAGCAGAGAATCAAGCGCATGATCGTCACAAGCGGCTACAACGTCTATCCTTCACAGCTCGAGAACATAATCGACGGAATCGACGAGGTCCAGATGAGCTGCGTCATCGGAGTACCAGATCCCTACAAGATCCAGAAGGTCAAGGCTTTCGTCCAGCTCAAGCAGGACATCCAGCCCAGCGAGGAGCTGAAGCAGAAGATCCTTGCCTACTGCAGGGAGAGAATCGCAAAATACGCCATGCCGTATGACATCGAGTTCCGCGAGCAGCTTCCCAAGACACTTGTAGGAAAGATCGCCTACACAGTTCTGGAGAAAGAGGAAGAGGAGAAGCTCAAGACTCAGAACAACTGAGATTGAAAGAGAAGAAAATCAGTAATTTCAGATGAGAGAGAAGGATATGTTGTTATAGACAACCACTCTCTCATCTTTTTTTGTACATGCCTTCATGGCTCCGTCCTGGGAGCAGATGATAACAACGGAATGGTCGACCTCATAAGCGAAACGGTAACCGGACCTGTGTCTGGTTCCGTTGTCGTTGAAGCGCTTGGTCTCATCGTCTGTATCATCGTTTTTCAGAAAGCACATGGCAGGCTCTCGCTTGCCCATCTTGTCGGTGAGGATCTCCACACCGAATCCGATCAGATCGAGATTCTTGGTGAGAAGGACAGCTCCGTCTACGGTTGTCAGCTTTGCGATGAAATCGGCATATGAGGAAAGCTCCTTCTCCCTTGCTTTCTGGGAGATAGTGATCAGGCTCTTGTCCTCCTCGTACAGGTACTTGCACGGAAGCTTGTACTTGATTCCGACATACTTCTTGCAGGCCTCTTCCGAAGGAACT
>CADBOI010000186.1 GCA_902796335.1 uncultured Spirochaetales bacterium | reverse complement strand
CTTCGGAACTACCAAGGAGTGGGAGTGCTACTGCGGAAAGTTCAAGTCCATCAGGTATAAGGGCGTTGTCTGCGACCGCTGCGGAGTTGAGGTTACAAACACCAAAGTCCGCCGTGAGAGAATGGGACACATCACCCTTGCTTCCCCGGTTTCCCACATCTGGTACTACAGAAGCGTTCCTTCAAGAATGAGCCTTCTTCTGGACATCTCCAAGACTGCCCTTCAGAGCGTTCTCTACTATGAGAAGTACATCGTCATCAATGCCGGTGACACAGACCTGAAGTACAAGCAGCTTCTGACAGAGGAAGAGTACATCAGAGCCCGCGAGCAGTACGGTGATTCCTTCACAGCCATGATGGGTGCCGAGGCAATCAGGATCCTGCTTGCCGACCTCGACCTGAAGGCACTGAGCGAGGAGCTCGGCCAGCAGATGAGGGAGAAGGGAGCCAAGTCAGCCGACAAGAGACTTCTGAAGAGAATCGAGGTCGTCGAGAACTTCAAGGACAGCGACAACCGTCCCGAGTGGATGATCCTCACGGTCATCCCCGTCATTCCGCCAGATCTCAGACCTATGGTCCAGCTGGACGGAGGAAGGTTCGCAACAAGTGACCTCAATGACCTGTACAGAAGAGTTATCAACAGAAACAACAGACTTCAGCGCCTTATAAGCCTTCATGCTCCTGACATCATTGTCAGAAACGAGAAGAGAATGCTTCAGGAAGCTGTGGATGCTCTTCTTGACAACTCCAAGAGAAAGCGCGGAGCAGTCAAGGGCGCCAACAGCAGACCGCTCAAGTCTCTTTCAGACATGCTCAAGGGTAAGCAGGGTCGTTTCAGACAGAACCTGCTCGGAAAGCGTGTCGATTATTCCGGACGTTCGGTTATCGTCGTCGGACCTGAGCTCAGGATGCATCAGTGCGGTGTTCCGTCAAAGATGGCTCTCGAGCTGTTCAAGCCGTTCCTCATGAAGAAGCTTGTCCAGAGCGGACTTGCCTCCAACGTCAAGAAGGCAAAGACCCTGGTGGAGCAGGAGACCAGCGATGTCTGGTCAGTCCTGGACGAGGTCGTCAAGGAGCATCCGGTCATGCTCAACCGTGCACCTACGCTGCACAGACTTGGAATCCAGGCCTTCGAGCCTGTTCTGGTCGACGGCAAGGCCCTTAAGCTCCATCCGCTGGTATGTCACGCATTCAACGCTGACTTCGACGGAGACCAGATGGCCATCCACGTTCCTCTCACACAGGCTGCACAGCTGGAGTGCTGGACCCTCATGCTCAGCACGACCAACCTGCTGGACCCTGCAAACGGAAAGCCGATCGTCTATCCTTCACAGGATATGGTTCTGGGTATCAACTACCTCACAAGAGCAAAGAACGACGACAAGGGTGACGGAAGCTACTACGACAACATCGATGAGATCCAGATGGCAATCGAGGCCGGAAGCCTCTCATACAATGCAAAGATCGGATACACACTTCCGAACGGACACAGATACACATATCCTAAGGATCCCGAGGACTACACGACAGCCGGAAGACTCATCTTCTTCGATTCTCTTCCCGCAGTCGAGGGCATCTCATTCGAGGAGTGCAACAAGCTTTTCGGAGACAAGCAGCTCAAGCAGCTCATCTCACGTGCCCTCAAGACAGACAGAAACTCTGTTGTAGTCGACCTCTGCGATGCAATCAAGGATGTCGGATTCAAATATGCAACCCTGTTCGGAGCAACAATCGGTCTTTCCGACATGATCGTTCCTGATTCCAAGAAGACTCTGGTCGATGAGGCCAACGCCAAGCAGTCCGAGGTTCTGGATCAGTACCATCACGGTCAGATCACTCAGGAAGAGCGCTACAACAGGCTGATCGACATCTGGTCACAGACCAACGAGCAGCTTGCCGACGAGCTCATGGCAAAGCTCCGCGAGAGCCAGAACGGTTTCAACCCGCTGTTCCTCATGGCCGATTCCGGTGCAAGAGGATCCAAGACTCAGATCCGTCAGCTCGGTGGAATGAGAGGTCTCATGTCCAAGCCGAACGGCGATATCATCGAGTTCCCGATCAAGTCGAACTTCAAGGAAGGACTTTCAATCATCGAGTTCTTCATCTCGACAAACGGTGCTCGTAAGGGTCTGTCAGATACAGCTCTTAAGACCGCTGAGGCAGGTTATCTCACAAGAAGACTTGTCGATATCTCCCAGGATGTCGTCATCAACCAGGAAGACTGCGGAACCATCAACGGAATTGTCAGAACCGCCATCAAGGACGGAGACGACATCATCCAGTCTCTGGCTGACAGAATCAGCGGACACTACACACTCGAGAACGTCATCAATCCGAACACCGGAGAGATCATTGTCCCGATCGACCATGAGATCACCGATGAAGAGGCAAAGGCAATCGAGGATGCAGGTGTCGAGGGTGTCCTCGTCAGAACAGTTCTGACCTGTGAGGCCAAGCACGGTATCTGTAAGAAGTGCTACGGCAGGAACCTGGCCACCAACAAGCCGGTATCAGTCGGAGAGGCAGTCGGAATCATCGCCGCACAGTCCATCGGACAGCCCGGTACACAGCTTACGATGAGAACCTTCCACGTTGGAGGAACCGCTTCCACAAGCGCAGAGGAGAACAAGGTCACATTCAAGCATCCTGTGTTCATCTCCAAGATTTCCGGAAGCACGGTCATCAGACAGGAAGACAATGCATGCCTGTTCACAAGAAAAGGCTACATCTTCTACAGGGCAGCTCTGGATGAGTTCAAGCTCGGTGCCAAGGTCGCTCTCGCAGAGGGAATCGCCGATGGAGTCAAGGTTGCGGGCAACACCGTGATCTGCACATCCGGCAAGGACAAGCTCACATGCTCCGTCAAGGGCGGAACCGTCAGGGTCTTCGACAAGACCGTCGTGGTTCTCGGTCCTGAGGAGAGAATGGATGCCAAGACCGGATCCATCCTGCACGTCAAGGAGAACCAGTTCGTCGCAACAGGCGAGACAGTGATCACATTCGACCCGTTCTCGGAGCCTATCATCTCCGAGGTCAACGGTATGGTCAAATTCGAGGACCTCACTCTGGGCACAACGCTCATCAAGGAAGTCAACGAAGAGACCGGTACAGTCGGATACAGAGTCACCGACCACGCCCTGGACAACGTCGAGCCGAGAATCGAGATTCTGGATGCGGAAGGAGCCACAATCGCTTCCTACCTGCTGCCGGGTTCATCCTACCTGCAGATCGGAGACGGCGAGATGGTCTGTGAAGGACAGGTCCTCGCAAGACTGCTCATGGCCAGCGTGAAGACAAAGGATATCACCGGAGGTCTTCCGAGAGTCGGAGAGCTGTTCGAAGCCCGCAAGCCGAGAAACGTCGCCATCCTTGCTCAGGCAAGCGGTGTGGTCAAGTACGGCAAGATCGAGAAGGGCAAGAGAGTCATCATCGTCACCGACGAGTTCGGCAAGGAGTACAAGCACTCCATCCTTCTCGGAAAGCACATCCTTGTCAGAGAAGGCGACCACGTCGAGGCTGCAGAGAGACTCTGTGACGGAAACATCGATCCGCATGACATCCTGAGCATCTCGGGCGAGAACCAGCTCCAGCAGTTCCTGCTCAACGAGGTCCAGGAGGTCTACAGACTCCAGGGTGTCGACATCAACGACAAGCACCTTGGAATCGTTGTCAGACAGATGCTCCGCAAGGTCGAGATCCTGAAGGTCGGTGATACAAGGTTCATCCTCGGTCAGAAAGTGGACAAGTACCGCTTCCATGACGAGAACGCCAGAGTCATCGCCGAAGGTGGACAGCCTGCCATCGCAAGGCCTTGTCTGCTGGGTATTACCAACGCTTCACTGTCGATCGACTCCTTCATAAGCGCCGCTTCGTTCCAGGAGACCACAAAAGTCTTGACAAACGCAGCAATTGCTGGTAGTAGAGATGAGTTGCGTGGTCTTAAGGAGAACGTCATCATCGGTCACCTTATCCCGGCCGGAACCGGAATGAAGTGCTACCGCGACGTCAAGCTCAAGGACGAGGATGCACTGGCACTCAGCGACAGAGTAGAATCCGTCATGAGTGAAAGGGCTCAGGAAGAGATCGAGGATCTTGCAGACATGTCATCTGAGAACGAGATGCTCGGAGATTCCGACGACTTCGCAGCAGAGGATGACTTCGCCGGCGACGACGAGGAGTGATTCTATAATTGAAACAACGCCGGGTGGTTTCACCCGGCTTGGATTATAACCATCCGTACGGGTGGTTGATTTGCGTATTCGGCAGTTGTCCGGTCCGACCGGAGAGTCGTTTACGGTGAGGAGGGTAAGCATTATGCCTACCATTAACCAGCTTGTCAGAAAGGGTCGTGAGAAAGTCACACACAAGACCAAGTCTCCGGCACTCGAGGGATGCCCGCAG
>CADBOI010000185.1 GCA_902796335.1 uncultured Spirochaetales bacterium | reverse complement strand
GCGGATATCAGGAGTTCCTGATGAACGAGGCCCGCTACAGCAGACTCACACGTGAGTTCCCGGCTCGTGCCGATGTCCTGTTCAAGCTGAACGAGGAAGAGGCAAAGAACCGCTATGAGCACCTCACAAAGCTCATTGCAATGTACAACGAGTGATAGCTCTGGCATAAGCCAAAACAACAAGAGGCTGTGACGTTTGGTTGCAGCCTCTTTTATTTTGTCCAAAAAAAGACTTCCCGGAATGAAAAGGTCCCGATTAACTACAAGGTTCAAAACTTAAGACAGTGTATTCAGCCAGTCAATTTGCTAATCCAATTTGCGTTTTTCTGACTAATATGCAAATTGTATTTGCGTTTTTAGGAGTAAAATTCTATTCTATAAGTGGAGAACACCATGGATTACATACAGAGAAAACTGAACATCAACGAACGGCTCAACCAGAAATCGGTTCTTCTGCTCGGCCCCAGACAGACAGGAAAGACATCGTACATCAAAAACGAACTCGGCCAATCAGTCAAAGCCAAGTGGGACCTGCTGAACTCGAGAACCAGAAGGCAATTGGAAGCTGACCCCCAACTCCTGTATGACCAAATCATGGCACTGGATATCAATCCTGAGACCGATATCCTCGTCATTGACGAAATACAGAAAGTCCCTGCGCTTCTGGATGTAGTGCACGAGGTTATTGAAGAAAAGAAGACTCGTTTCCTTATCACCGGCTCTAGCGCAAGGAAGCTTAAGAAGGAAGGCGTAAACCTCCTTGGAGGACGAGCCTCAAAAGCCACCCTTCTGCCCTTTGTATATGAGGAACTGGAAGCCCTCGGAGAAAAGAGTCTCGAGGAAATCTTCCTAAGAGGCATGCTCCCACCAGCATGGGACGATGATGATCCGGATGCATTCCTAGACGACTATATATCCACATATCTTCAGGATGAAATCGCAGCCGAAGGCGTAACACGGAACCTCCCCGGCTTCGGCAGTTTCCTTCAGATAGCGGCATTGCAAAGCGGCGAGCAACTGAATTATTCTAACATGGCCAATGACATCGGCATGTCGAGACAGTCGATAGCAAACTGGTATCAGGTGCTTGAAGACACCCTCCTGGGCTTCCAACTGCCGCCATGGAAAAAGTCGGTAAAAAGAAAGAGCGTCAGCATAACAAAATTCTATCTCTTTGATGTCGGCGTAACCAGAAGGTTGTCCGAGATCGAAGTTCCCTCGGACACTCAGAGCGATTATGGTCGTCTCTTCGAGAACTTCATCGCCATGGAACTGAAAGCCTGGCATGATTACAACCGAAGAAAAGAAACCCTCTGCTACTGGAGAACCGAAAACGGAACGGAAGTGGACTTCGTAATCGGAGATGACATAGCAATAGAAGTCAAGTCCTCGAAAAACCCGACATCACGTTATCTGGTAGGATTAAGGAAAATCGGCGAAGAAAAAACCTTCAAGCAAAGAATTCTTGTCTGCCGTGAAAATATGCCCCGCATGACAGATGAAGGTATCCTGATTCTCCCTTGGCAGGAATTCCTTCACCGTCTCTGGACCAGCTTTTAAACCGAGCTGGCGGATGGGAAAGGAACACACAAAAGCTCGTGAATCCGTTTAGGGAGAATAGCATCTCAAACAGAAAAACGCTCCCGGATCCGGGAGCGATTCAGTTCCTATAGTGCGGTATTGGTGTTATTTCTTGAACTTGTCCATCATCTGCTGGATCTTCTGGGCCTCGGCGAAGGAAATCTCTCCTGCATTGGCCAGGGACTCTCCCTTCAGGTCATATCTGCCGGTGTCCTTGTCGTAGTAAACATTGAGGGAACTCCAGTCAATGTTGTCGAGAGCTTCCATCGACTGCTCGAAGTCCCTGGCCTGAGCATCGGAAAGTCCCATCATGATGGCGAAAGCATAATAATGCGGATCAAAGTCAAACGATCCGAAAAGATTTTCCCAGTCAACATCCTCAAGAGAGGAAAGCCAATCACCGTCCGAATTCTCCTCGACAACATCCGTGGACTCAAAAGCGGATCCCAGAGAATCAGCCAGAGAAGTCAGATCCATGGTCTCATAACCCACGGGAAGGACGAACAGAGATGCGTCGGCCTTCTGCGTGACAGAAGTGATGAAAACGGAGGAGTTCATGAACTCGCTCTTCTCCTGGATGGCATAGAGGTCGTAGCCGTTGAACCAGTAGGTCGTCTCCTTGTCGTCTTCCTTGACGGTCTCGTAGTAAAGGGCCCTGCCGTCAAATTTGGCAAAACCGCTCTTGGTGTAATCGATCGATGCCGGGAACTTCATCAGGTTCTCGCCTTCGGCAGGAAGAATCATCATCGACTTCGAGTTGTCCTCAATCATGTACAGCTTTCCGTCCGATTTCAGGATGATCCGGACCGACACACCTTCGTCAGCGGACTCCATATAGTACTCGCCTGCACGCATTGCGATGGTCACAGGGGAGGCCTGTCCGACCCTGTTTCCTGAATCATCCATCTCACATGCTGATGCTTTGACTGTGAACTCTCCCGTTTTGAAGATGTTTCCGTATTTGGTGAACCTTGTCGATGGTGCGGCGAAAACCATGCCTGCACACAGAACAACCAGAACAATGAGCAAAAGGGCCTTTTTCATTTCTCTACCTTCCTATAATTCCGTTATCATTCAGGATACGGCCTCCAGTCAAGTAAAAAAACTTCTGCCCTATCTGCAGACCACAGCTTTTCCGCTCAATCCGTCAGCCTTCACATTCAGATCCGAATCCACCCTGACATGGACAAAATGCTTTGTCTCCTCTATCTTCGGCAACTCCATGATTGCATCGAAGTCAAGCTTTCCGTCACCCATAAGGGGATTGTTGGACATGTACAGACAGCCCAGGGATGTCACGTTCTGGAAGAAGTGGGTTCCTTCGCTCGGCTCAGCCTGGATGTCTGCAAGACCCGTCTCAACAATGACGTGGGCCTTTGAGATCTGCGGCCAGGAGCACGGAATTCCGAGCCAGTTGTCGGAGGAGCCCAGACGGCCTGCCACAATCAGGACATACTGGTCCTCGATCTTTTTGTTCAGGTTCTCAAGCTCAACTGCCATCTCAACCATTTCGGAGCGTTTGAACACATCAGGTTTCACACAGATTATGTCTCTGATACCCTCGGCCCTGCCGTTTCCCATGACGCGGTTGCAGGACACAAGTGCGCTTTCCATCTCATCTTCGGAAATGTCTATGTCCTCGAACCTGTCGCTGTTGGAAATCGGCCTGATCTGAAGGATTGAGAAATCGATCCACTCCTCATGCTCCATGTTCACTGCGAACTCTATCTCAACAGGCTCCGACATGGTCCTTGTTCCCAGTTTCAGAACGTCATCCACAATCTTTGCAAGAGGAATCATGTTGTACTTGATGATTCCGTTGAAGGTGAGGCTCTTCAGGCCCTCGTCGTTCGGGTTCTCGGACAGATAGCCGTAGGTGGTCATGACGGATACCAGACCACGTGTGGCGCTTGGCCATCCGTAGGCCTTGGAGAGATCCAACTGCACAAGGTTGTCAATGTCGCTGTGAGGATTAAACTCCCTGCTTCTGTCCAGGGCATAGAACATGCTCTGTGAGGCGATTCTGCCGTTCATCGTGCTTATGGGAATCCTTGGCTTTGCAGGACAGAACCGGAATGCCGAGCCTTCGTCCACAATGGTCTTTCCCATTCCGAAGGCGATCATTCCTATTCCGTCCTCGGCCTTTCTGCTTCCTGCAGGATAGTAATCCAAGGACCTTGCCACGCCGGAGATGTTGGGCAGCCAGTATCCCTCATGATCCGATCCGGTGACATTCTGCAGGATGACGGCCATCTTCTCGTCCTCCACCCCGTGACCCGTCCTCTTGAGGTACTCTCTGGCATTGCAGAAATAGGTCGAGGCCCAGACCGTCTTCACCGCCTTCTCCAGATCTGACAGACGCTTTTCAAATGGCCCGATGTTGGGAATCATGCTGGTCTGATAGACACCGGCAAACGGCTGGAAATGGCTGTCCTCCAGCAATGATGATGAGCGTACGGAAATAGGTACCGTCATGACCTCGGCAATACGCCTGAGATCCAGCGCGAAGTCCTCGGGAAGAGCTCCGTTGAGGAACATGGAAAGAATCTCATCATCGTTCTTCTCAGTAAAATCGCCTGGCCAGAAATGGTTTACTTCCATGAACTGGTCAAAGATCTCGGTGGATATGACAACGGTTCTGGGAATGGAGACACGGATTCCGTCATAACGTTTTCTGATGTTGTCGGCCTTCATCTCCAGCGCAATGAATGCAAGACCACGGCCTTTTCCTCCCAGTGATCCCTCACCGATTCTTGAGAAGAACAGAGTCTCGTCATACTTGTCCCTGCTGAACTGGGCAATGGTTCCCCTGGTCCTCTCCTTTCTGTATTCCTTGATGGTCTCGTAGATGAGGTTTCTGGTCTCCTCCGCATTGGAGGCGTCCCTTTTCAGAGTAATCGGCTTGAGCTTGGCTGCAAGCTGGTATAGGGACTGGGCCCTGAGCCATCTCGAGAAATCATTCTTTCTGGTATGGTAGATGAAGGATTCAATCGGAACAGTCTTAAGTGTTTCCTGAAGCTCCCTCATGCTTGAGACTGTGGCAATGACTTCGCCGGTTTCAGGATTCTTGAAGACAAACGGTCCGAAATCGTAGCGGGTCCTGAAGTGCTGGGCAAGAACCATGTTGCGGTCCGGCGACAGCTTCCATACAAAATCAACTCCCAACTTCTGCGCAATTTCACCTGCCACTTCCTTGTTCGTGGACTGAAGCAGAACCGGACATTCGGGATTGTCCTTGTGGATCTCCTTGATGAGATACTCACCTGCAAGCTCCTTTCCCCATGGGGATTCGAAGGACAGGTCGGTGATGACACCAAGCACGTTCTGTCTGTACTTATTGTAGAGATCGATGGCCTGATTATAGGTCTTTGCCAGAAGAATCTTAGGTCTTCCTCGCATTCGGAGCTTCGTTCCCCATTCATTCAAGGCTTCTCTGATCGAACCTCTGTTCTGTTCGATCAGCAGCGTATACATCTGCGGCAGGTAGGAAGAGACAAAGCGTACAGAGTCCTCTACGAAGATTATCACCTGAACATCTGCTTCGTCGGTGTCGTGGTCCACGTTCATCTTGTCCTCGACAAGCTTGACCATTGCAAGGAAGACCGACGGATCTCCGAGCCAGTAGAACATGTCATCTATATACGGGCAGTTCTCACCTTTCAGGACCTTGGCCTTGCGGTGGTCCGGAGACGGGGAAAGAGCAATGAACGGCAGTGCCGGGTTTATTGCCTTGACTTCCTGGGCAAGAGCTTCGACACGTCCGGAACCCAGATCAAGCATTGATATGACAAGGTCGAACTTGAGGCTTTTCAGCAGGGAAAGAGCCTCTTCCTCGCTGCTTGTATGGGTTATCTTCGGAGGGTTAGAAAGGCCAAGGGATGTGTACTCTTTGTACAGGGCTTCCTCAACTCGGCCGTCCTCTTCCAGAAGGAAGCGGTCATATTCTGAGCAAATGAGAAGCACATTGTATATGTGCATCAGCATCAGGGAAGAAAAAGGTTTCCAGGTTTCATCAAGCTCGTAATGCATTTGCCCTCCCCAGACAGATTCTTGCAAGAAAATCTACCACTTCAGAGAACAAAAAGGAAGCTTCTTGTATTAACAGGAATTCGGAGAAGCCAGAGCTTTCTTGTCATCAAGCAAAACAGTTACCCTATTACTCCTGCACGATTGTTCATTGGCTGTGGGTTGCCTGTGCAGCGCTTTGCACATGCCAGGCGGGGCGCGGCCTTAAGCCTTGGCGCCCGACGCCT
>CADBOI010000184.1 GCA_902796335.1 uncultured Spirochaetales bacterium | reverse complement strand
TTGCACTTCTTACAGACAATCCTGTTTCCGGAAGTCGAGAGGGAATCCATGCTTTTGCATGAGGGGCAGAGATAAAGAAGCCTGTGAAGTCCTTCCGCCCTCTTGGTACAGCGGAAGTCGTAATCGACGGTCTGTTTCCACTCGTCGTTCGAGAAATGAAGGTACTGCTCAACGGTCTTTGCCAGCTCACCCACCTCAGTCCGTGCCAGTTCTTCGGGAGTGAGCATGTACTTGAATCTCACCACCGCTTTGCCGCGTCTCTTGTGCTCGGCCCATCTGGGACGGCGTGCGAACGCACCCTCCAGGTGAGCGAACAGGACGGGAACCTTGTAGAGTCTGAGAAGCTTTGCAAGCGGAACATAATCCAACGGAACCATCTCACCGTCCCATGAACGTGTGCCTTCCGGGAAGAGTCCCACGTTGCTTCCGTCTTTCAGAGCAGCTTGGATGCGTCGCAAAGTTGTGATGTCCTGCCTACCCTGCTGTTTCGGGATTGCGGTGCAGCCCTTGCCGATAATCAGGTTCAGAAAACGGTTCTTGAAAAGATATGCGCCGGCAACCCATCTGATGTGCTTCGGCATCAGGACGGAAACCATGATCGGATCGAGAATGCACGAATGGTTGCAGAGAACGAGATACGGTCCGGCTGTGAGGTCCGCACCGCAGTCATTCTCCAGTCTGAGTCTTCCACCGAACCTGAGAATCCTGCCATAAGTAGCACGGGCAATCCTTATCAGTATCGGCATCTTGTCAGCCATTGCAGTCCCTTCCAATCATATCTTGAAAACGATGTGACACATCTCTGATATTTTAGCATGAAAAAGTGATAACAATTCAATGTAAAGTGTCAAAAAAAAACACGATTAAATCAAACTTTGAGTTGCTTTCGGGTCAAAATAATGTAAAGTGGGATAGTCGGAGGTTTCCATGGTTGCTCTCTTGATCATTCTTGCCGTCATGGTTCTTGTCATCGTTCTCTCGTATGTCGCCGCAATCTACTTTGCGAAAATCGTGGCCGTTCCACGCACCCACGACTACGAAAGCTCCCGCCAGGAGAGGATAAACAGGAACGGACTGGACCTCTATTCAGTGCTCGAAGGTCACAGGGTCGAGGAATTCACCTACAGATCCGAGTTCGGGTACAACCTCTACGGCCGCATCATCTACGCCGACGAGAACAGGTTCAAGGACGGCAGGCAGCGTGCCGTGATCCTCAGCCACGGATGGACCAGCAACCACGTCACCATGCTTGCATACGGCAAGATATACCTCGAACTCGGCTTCAACGTCGTGGCGTTCGACCACCGCTTCCACGGCAAGAGCGACCGCACCGTGAACTGCACCATGGGCCTGTATGAAAGCAAGGACCTCATCGGCCTTGGCAGATTCGTACGCACGAAGTTCCCCGAGGACACCGTCTGGGGCCTTCAGGGTGAATCAATGGGAGCTGCCACAGTCATGCAGGCGGCACCCGACATGGAATGGCTTTCGTTCGCCGTCGAGGACTGCGGATACTCCAGCGTCCGTGCACAGATGGCCGCTTCCCTTGACAACAGAAAGCTCCCGCACTTCCCCGTTCTCAACTTCGGAGGCTTCATCCTCAAGCACCGCTATGGCCTGGACATGGATAAAGTCGATGCCGTGAAAGCGATGGAACGCACTGAAATTCCCATGCTCTTCTGTCAGGGAGACCACGATACCTTCGTTCCAACCAGAATGATCTACGATGTCTACGGGGCCAAGAAGGACAAGAAGAAGATGCAGCTGTTCGAGGGCTCGACCCACGCGGAAAGCGTCTGGGACCATCCCGAGCAGTACAAGGAAGTGCTGTCAGCGTTCCTCAAAGAGTACAAGATCATTGATTGAAGAATTTCACCGTGAGGAGAGCCTTGGATATTTCGGATGAAATCATTTGAAGGCTTCGATGATGGATCGGGCAGCGACCTTACCTGCACCCATTGCCGATATGACCGTCGCCGCTCCGGTGACCGCATCGCCGCCGGCATAGACGTTCTTTCTGGATGTCAGGCCGTCCTCCGTCACTATGATTCCTCCGTGCGGGTTAACCTCAAGACCTTTGGTAGTGTTCTTGATAAGCGGGTTCGGAGAGGTTCCGATTGCAATTACGACGGTGTCGCAGTCCAGGACGTACTCTGATCCCTCTACGGGGACGGGGCGTCTTCTGCCCTTGGCGTCGGGCTCGCCGAGCTCCATCTTCATGACCTTGCAGCCGGTGACAAAGCCGTTTCTCTCGTCACGCGGATTGTCCGGATTGTTGTAGCCAAGAATCTCAACCGGGGTGCGCAGGAGGTGGAACTCGATTCCCTCTTCCTCGGCGTGCTCGACTTCCTCGCGTCTGGCAGGAAGTTCGGTCATGGAACGTCTGTAGACGATGTAGACCTTTTCGGCTCCCAGTCTGAGTGCGGTTCTTGCTGCGTCCATGGCCACGTTTCCACCGCCGACAACCACAACCTTGCCACCCTTCATGATGGGAGTGTCGCACTTGTCCCTGAATGCCTTCATCAGGTTGCTTCTGGTGAGGAACTCGTTGGCCGAATAGACACCCTTGAAAGACTCGCCCGGGATGCCCATGAAGTTCGGAAGACCGGCACCGGAGCCGATGAACACGGCCTCGTTGCCCTGCTCGAACAGCTCGTCGATTGTGAGGGTCTTGCCTATGACGGCGTTCGTCACGAACGCGACACCCAGTTCCTTGAGGGTGTTGACCTCTTTTGCGACGATAGTCTTGGGAAGTCTGAACTCGGGGATTCCGTAGACCAGAACACCGCCCGGTGTGTGCAGAGCCTCATAGACAGTGACCTCGAAACCGGCTTTCACCAAATCTCCGGCACATGTGAGTCCCGAAGGACCCGAACCGATTATTGCAACCTTGTGACCGTTGGATGTGACCTTCTTCGGAGCCTTTTTGCAATTCTCGTTGTGCCAGTCTGCGACAAAGCGCTCAAGACGGCCGATTCCCACAGGCTCGAACTTGATGCCCATGGTGCATCTGCTTTCGCACTGTGTCTCCTGCGGGCAGACACGGCCGCAGACGGCAGGCAGGGAGGATGATTTGTTTATGACCTCGTAGGCACCCTCGATGTCGTCCTGCTTCAGGCAGCTGATGAAATCCGGGATGGAGATGTTGACCGGACAGCCCTCGACGCAGGGTCTGTTCTTGCAATGGAGGCATCTTTTGGCCTCTTCAAGTGCAACCTCGTGGGTGTAGCCAAGGGCGACCTCGTTGAAGTTGCGGGCACGGACCTTGGGGTCCTGCACCGGCATAGCATGCATTTTCTCGTTGATTGCCATCTCAGACCTCCTCTGCCTTCTTGAAGAGGTTGCATGTCTCTTCATGTGCCTTTCTCTCAAACGGGATGTACATCCGGCCACGGCTCATGGCCTCGTCGAAATCTATCTCGTAGGCGTTGAAATCAGGTCCGTCAACGCAGGCGAACCTTGTCACACGCTTTCCATCCTGATTCAGTGTCAGTCTGCAGCAGCCGCACATTCCGGTTCCATCGATCATGATCGGATTCATCGATGCAGTCACGGGAACACCGAACGGCTTTGCAGTGAGGGTGACGAACTTCATCATAATCAGCGGTCCGATGGTGATGATCTCATCGAACTTCTCTCCGGCTTCCAGCATTTCCTTCAGAGGAACGGTGACGTTTCCGTGACGGGCATATGAGCCGTCGTCCGTCATCACAACCAGCTTCTCGGAAGCGGCTTTGAACTCGTCCTCCAGTATCAGCAGGTCCTTGTTCCTGAAACCGATGATGCTGACAACCTCGGTTCCCTGCTCCTTGCAGGCCTGGGCTACAGGAAGTGCTATCGCACAACCTACTCCGCCACCGACGATGCACACACGCTTCTTTCCGGCAATGTCAGTCGGATTTCCAAGAGGTCCCACGAAGTCCTGGATGAACTCGCCCTGCTTCTTGTGGTTGAGCTTTTCAGTGGTTGAACCAACAATCTGGAAGATGATCTTGACCGCACCGGTCTTTCTGTCTGTTCCGGCGATTGTAAGCGGAATCCTCTCCCCGTCCTCGGTAACTCTGAGAATGATGAACTGTCCTGCCTTTGCCTTGTTTGCAACGAGCGGCGCCTCAATCTCCAACTGCGTGACAGTCGGGTTGAGCTCCTTCCTGCTGAGAATTCTGTACACTTGAACACCCCTTGCTAAATAAAATCGGTCCAAACGGCGCACATCAGTGCGGATTAGGGTCAATTATATTCAGCAGGGTTGAATCCATCCATATGTTCGATAACAATTTGTCCTATTTTATCGAAATTCTCGCGGCAGTTGGCGGCGATTATCGGACTCGGGCCATCCAGAATCATGTCCGTGGACAGCTTCAGGCCGCCATTTCTCCAGTCGATTGTTCCGATGATTCCGCCGGCTTCCCTGAGAATGACAGCAGCGGCTCCCACATCCCACGGATAAAGGCGGAACTCGAAGAAGCTGTCCGCCCTTCCGGCTGCCACATAGCAGACCTCAAGGGATGCCACACCGAATCTCCTGAAATCGGCGCACTTGAGAAACAGCTCTTTCAGGACACCGGCGCAGATGTCGGCGTAGTTCTTCCTGTAGAGGCAAAGTGCCGTGCACACAAGCGAGTGCTCGAAGTCCTTCTTGGAGACGGAAAGCCTCTTTCCGTTCAGATAGGCGCCCTTGCCCTTGACTGCCCAGAACATGTCCTCCAGATCCGGATTGTAGACAACACCGAGCACAAGCTCCTTTCCAATCCTGAAGGCAACGGAAATACCGGACTGCTGCATGCCTCTTGCGAAGTTCGTGGTTCCGTCGATGGGGTCCACAATCCAGCACATCTCGGTTGTGGTGTCCCGCTGGTCCTCTTCCTCGCCCATGAAGCCCGAGCCAGGAACCAGTGCCAGAAGATTCTTCTGCAGGAACTCCTGGACAGCCACATCGGCAGATGTGACGATGTTGTAGGACTCGCCCTCTTTTTCGGTGATCGAGTAGTTTCCGACCTTTGTGAACTTCGCCGACTCCAGAACCAGGTCCTTGACCTGCTCCACCAGTTTCTCCAAATCAACCATCAGTATTCTCCCTTGAGATCACGAATCTCAGAATGTAGTCTTTCGATGCATCACAGCAGTGCTCGTCCAGTGTGTACGGACCGCAGCTGCCGGTGCCTATTCCCTGCTGGAACGCATTGATCGTGACATACGTTCCGGTCTGTTTCTCATCTTCTCTGTGCTTCATGCCCGTCAGCTCAACATCGCTATACGGCTTGACCGACAGCTCGAAGCTCTTGTCCACAGCATGGAAACCGACCCTCCAGTTCCCATCGGTAAGCTCGGCAAACCGTGCGTCGCAGCGGTTTCCGCTCTCCTGTGGTCTGATGTTCGGCTCCGTCATCTCCGACACGCCGCATTTCCTGTCGCCTACGGGGAACTGCTCCTTCATGTCGATATATGACTCCCCGACCCTCGCTCTGTAGCTCACCGAACCGAACGAGGAATCAAGTCTGAAAGCCTTTCCGAACCTGGGCAGTTTTCCCTTCACCCTGATCGGATGGAGCAAGCTTGTGACAAGCACTCCTTCCCGTCCGTCCGGAAGACGGCAGCCCTCGTAAAGGTCGGAGCAAAGGAACGTCTTCTTTGCATCCTTGATCACCCATTCGGTGACGATCCTTCCGTCCTTGCGTCTGGAAGCCAGATGCGTTGTCTTCTCATTGTACCATTTGCGCATGGGCTTACGGACGAAATTGATGCTGTCATTATCGGTCTCTGCCCTGAAAAGTATGGTGTAAGGCTCAGATGAGGACATCGATGGTGCATTTTCACCTACGCCGAACCTCACCACGGGCCTGCCTTCGACAACATCGAACCAGGACGGAAGGTCCGCAGTCTTGGTGATTCCCTGTCCGTCATCAGAAACCGATGGAATGCCTTCGCTCAGGCATATCTGCTCGGTTGAAACAAGACGCCCCGTCCTGTCGTAGGTGTCCGCATTGAGGAAGCAGTCGCCCGAGACATCACCCAGATCCAGGGTGATCCTCTCCTTTGAAAGAGGACCTGCCGTAGGAACAATGTCCATTGCCCTGCCGTTTGTGATGCTGATGTGGACCTTGAAGTCCTTTCCTTCCGTGAATGCGGTTGTGTTGAAGATCTCGAACTCGCCGGCACCGACTTGCGATATCCGTATAGGTCTGTAGGCATGGCGTACTATCCAGGCTCCGGTCGACGGCCTTCTGTCCGGATAGAAGATTCCGTCGCAGCAGAAGTTGCTGTCATGGATCCACTCGCCGTGGTCTCCTCCGTAGGTGTACGATCCGTCCGGATGCTGCACCGCATGGTCGTTCATCTCCCATACGCAGCCTCCGATCAGACCGTCGTAGTTGTATATCTCCTTCCAGTACCCCTCGATGTTGCCCGGCCCCACTCCCATGGCATGCGCGTACTCGCACATGAAGTACGGGCGGTCCATGAACTGCTTTGTCTTGCAGACGCCCTCTCCGATGTCGTGGAGCTCACTTGCAGGCGGATACATGCGCGACGCTATATCGTATGCCTTGCGCTTCGTGTAAATCTCACTTTCATAGTGCACGGGGATGTCCGACATGGTTTTGAAGAAATCATATGTGGCATCGGTGTTGCATCCGCCGCCGCTCTCGTTTCCAAGGCTCCACATCACGACAGGCGTTGCTATGGCCTTGTCCCTCTGGTAATGCCTCTCCGTGCGGCTGAGATAGCGGCTCTTCCAGGCCGGGTTGTTGGAAAGCCTGTTGTAACTGGGTGGAAGCTTGCCAACAAGAACCCCGTGGGTCTCTATGTCCACCTCATCCACAATGTAGATTCCAAGCTCGGCCGCCAGCTCTATCAGGAACGGGTCTGGAGCATAGTGCGAGGTCCTCACCGTGTCTATGTTGAACATCTTGCACAGCTCGAGGTCCCTGCGTATCTCGGAAGCCGTCATACAATAGCCGTTTCTGGGATCCGTGTCGTGGTGGTTCACGCCCTTGAACTTGATTTTATGTCCGTTGAGAAGATAAAGGTTACCCTTAACCTCTATGTTCTTGAATCCTATCCTCTGATGGATGCAGCTGAACTTCGTCTCGATGAAAAGGTCATACAGGACCGGATTCTCCGCATTCCACGGAATCACGCTCAGCCCTTCGAACGAGGCCGCAGCCTCTCCTTCCACGGATTTTGCATCCATCACCTGCGAGAACCTGTTTCCATCTGCGGAACAGCCCTCCAGCGTGTACTTCACATCCATTCCGTCGGCAAGGAAGGCCCTGACATCGGCACTATACACATTGCCGCTTCCCCGCGTCCTTATGTCGATATCCCATATGTCGTCGACATCGGAAATCCTCAGGAGCACATCCCTGAATATGCCGTTGTTGCGGAACATGTCCTGGCACTCGAGATAACTTCCGTTGCACCAGCGCCTGACAACGCAGACAAGCTCGTTCCGTCCCTTCTGAACGAACCGCGTTATATCGAACTCCGCCGTGTTGTGCGACTCCTCGGAGAATCCGACGAAGTTTCCGTTCACATGGACTTCTATGCAGCTGCAGACTCCCAGGAACGAAAGAACAAATCGGTGACGATTGGTGACGTCGGTGAC
>CADBOI010000183.1 GCA_902796335.1 uncultured Spirochaetales bacterium | reverse complement strand
ACCAACGTCATCATCTGCCACATCGGAAACGGTGCATCGGTCAGCGCGGTCAAGAACGGAATCTGTATCGACACATCCATGGGACTCACTCCTCTTGAGGGCCTTGTGATGGGAACAAGAAGCGGAGACATGGATCCTGCGATCATGCCGTACATCATGAACAACACAGGCATGACAGCCAAGGAGATGGACACAGCACTGAACAAGAAGAGCGGACTTCTGGGAATCTGCGGCATGAGCGACAGACGTGACGTCGAGAACGCTGCAGCAGAAGGAAATGAGAGAGCAAAGCTCGGAATGGAGATGGAATGCCATAGAATCCGCAAATATATCGGTGCATATGCTGCCCTTCTCGGAAGAGTTGATGCCATCGTCTTCACAGCCGGTGTCGGCGAGATGGGACCCACCATCAGATACATGTCCACCTGCGGACTCGAGAACTTCGGCATCAAGATCGACGCTGAGAAGAACAGAATCCTCAGATGCAGGAACGCCGAGTTCGACATCGCAACCGATGACTCCCCGGTCAGAATCTTCGTCATCCCGACAGACGAGGAGCTGGTCATCACAGAGGATGCAGTTGCTCTGATGAACGGCACATACGACATCCACACAAACTTCCACTATAGCTTCGAGGATCCCTCATATGTCAACAAGGGACGCGAGCGCGGACTGGTGAAGAACCTCGAGAAGAACCCTGCCATCAAGGCTCTCATGGTCAAGCCGAAGAAAAAATAAAGATTTTTAAACCAAAACCTTTATAAAAACGACAAAAAACCTGTATAGGCGGATATGAAACGAAAAATACTCATATCCGCCTTTATTTTCATCATCATTGGAACAATCTGGGCAGACGACGAGCTTCAGATCAGCTACGGCATGCTCAGGAACTCCAGATTCATCGAGGCTCTGGTCAACAACAGCGGCATCTCCTACAAACTCGTCGTCCGTCAGGACAGGGACGGAAACCTCAGCATGGAAAGCCCTCCGTTTCTGGTCGCCGACTTCAACGGCTTTCTGAGAATGGGAGAACTCAAAGACGACAGGATCCTGTCCGCCATGCTGGTCCCGTACAGCGACGTGGACCTCAGCTCCGGCTTTGAAAAAGGAAAGAACCTGAAGAAACTTGAAAAACTTTCAATCAACCCTTCCCTTTCCGGCTTTGCCCTCAGCTTCGACAATCTTGACCTCATTTCCCTCAACCCCGTGATGAATCCTCAGTCCCCTTACGGATTTGCCGCCATCCTGGGAAACAGCAACGCGTTTGCGGGCTTTATGTATGCCTGTCGCAACGAGATAAGCATGAGGGATAAAGTCAGTGCCTTCCAGGTGGACTGGAGGAGGACCGGAATCGGACGCAACATGGTCTTCTGGATCATCGGAGGCTCGGACAAGTCGGATTTCCACGGACTTGAGATCGAAAGCTCGGCCTTTGTCCAGAGCTCCTGGGACAGGATGCTCGGCGGAGGCACCACAACAATGTGGAAACTGTCTGCTGAAGGAACGAAGCTCGGCCTGAACGCCTCCAGAGGTCTGGGCGGAATCGGTCCCGGTCTTAAGACGATGAAAGAGACCGTAAACCCGGCCGAAGAACTTGGAATCGGGGCTGTCCTAAAGGACCATAAATACCAGATGGAAATCAGATACGTCTCAAGCACCTATGGGAAACCAATCTACGGTGGAAGAAGCCAGATACGCACCATAGAACTGAAGACGGCCCTGAAATACGGAAAGCTGAAGGTCGAGGCCAACCACAAGACAAGCTTCGAGCGTGACTTTGCAAAGGTCCAGACCACGGAATACAAACTCTCGGCAGACGCAGCGGACGCAAAGATAGAGATGCACGTCACCCTGAGCAGGAACGCATCTCAGAAATCCGTGTTCGGCAACTTCTTCCTTGAGATGGAATTCGAAAATGGAAAAGCAAAGATGAAAGACGGGAAAACACAGATGGAGCTGACGCTTGAGAGGAAGCTTGACAACTGCACATTGAAAATAGGCTTTGACCAGGACAGGATGGTCAAAGCCTCATTGTCATTCAAAAACTGAAATAACAGCTCAGAAATTGCGCATGTTGCTGGTCGGGAACTTGGGCTCGCTTGTGACGTTGATTCCAAGCTTCCTAAGACCCGACGAATCTCCGGCGCTGGGGATGTGGCTCATGTGGGACTCGCAGCCTCTGAGCTTGGGAAGCATGGCAAGGGCCTTCTTCGCATTCTCGTCCAGAGGAGCGGCCATGGCCAGACAGATCAAGGTCTCGTCCAGGTTCAGGCTGATTCCGCGGCCTCTGAGAACATCGCGCTTCATGGCATAGACGCTGTCCAGAACCTGGTGCGGGATGAGCTCGATCTTGGAATCGATTCCGGCCAGGACCTTCAGCGAGTTCAGGACCAGAGCGCTTGAGGCATGCATCAGGGACGAGTTGTGGCCAGTGACGAAAGTTCCGTCGTTCAGCTGGATTGCAGCGGCGCAGGAAATTCCGTTCTTGCTCTTTCCGCGTTCGATGGCGTCTTCCAAAGCAGCCTGGGCAACCTTGACTGTCGGTCTGTCCTCGCAGTTCAGACCGGCCTTGTTCATGATCTCGAAGCTTCTCTGCACGGTCTCCTTGGTGCCGATTCCCTGGGCATACTCGCATGCCGAGCGGTAGTAGCGCCTGATGATCTCCTGGTTGGCAGCCTCACGGACAACGGCATCATTGCAGATGCCGAAACCAAGACGGTTGACGCCCATGTCGGTCGGAGAGTTGTAGCTGAACGAGCCGCCTGTAATCTTGTCCAAGATTCTCTTGAGAAGCGGATAAGCCTCCATGTCGCGGTTGTAGTTTACGGAGATATTTCCTGTTGCAGCAACATAATAATGGTCAATCTGGTTGTAGTCGCCTATATCGGCCGTGGCGGCCTCATAGGCGATGTTCACAGGATGGTCGATCGGCAGGTTCCAGATCGGGAACGACTCGAACTTGGCATAGCCGGCCTTGCGACCCTCGCGGAACTCGTGATAGATCTGGGAAAGACAGGTGGCGAGCTTTCCGCTTCCCGGGCCCGGAGCCGTGACGATGACAACCTCGGCATCGGTCGGGATGTAGGGGTTGGAGCCGTAGCCCTCATCGCTGACGACCATGTCAACGTTGTCCGGGTAGCCCATTATGGGACGGTGGAAGTAGACCTTGATTCCGCGCCTTGTGAGCATGTCGGCGAAGTTGTTGGCGCTTCTCTCTCCGTTGTACCTGGTGACGACGACCTTGTCGGCCTTGATGCCCCAGGATGCGAAGTCATCGATCATCTTGAAGACGTCCGTGTCGTACGAGATTCCGAAATCCGATCTCATCTTGCGGTGCTCGATGTCTCCGGCATGGATGCAGATGATGACGTCCAGATTCTCCTTGAAGGACTGGAAGACCTTCATCTTGTCGTTGGTGTCGAATCCCGGAAGGACCCTGGCTGCATGGTAGTCGAAAAGAAGCTTTCCGCCGCATTCGACGTACAGCTTGCCCTCTACCTTCTGAGCTCTTTCAAGAATGTATTTCTTCTGTTCTTCCAGATACTTTGCGTTGTCAAAACCAATCTTACCCATGCAAATACCTCACTTGCAGATCATTCCGGAGAAAAGCCTTTCGCTTGTCTGTTTGCCGAACAGGGCCTCCGCAATCAGAAGCCCGAACTCGATTGCACTTCCGGGACCTGCGGATGTGATCACATTGCCGTCCCTGACCGTACGCTCATTGATAAACTTCGAAGAAGGGGCCACGCTCTCGCATCCCGGATAGCATGTGGCCTTTCTGCCCTCGAGAATTCCTGTGGAGGCAAGGACATAGGCCGGAGATGCACAGATTGCGCAGACCAGATCGCCGCGCCCGTATGTATCAAGGATCAGATTCCTGACGGTCTGGCTCTCTCTGAGGTTCTCAGCCCCGGGCATTCCACCCGGAAAAACGATGGCATCGAACCGCTCGTCCTTCACATCGTCCAGAATCGCGTCGCACTGGAACCACACATCGTGGCTCCCGCGGACCTTCAGACCAGGCTCCTTTTTCAGGGCGGCAAGAGTGACAGAGGCTCCGGCCCTTTTCAGAACATCTATCGGAGAGATCGCCTCGATCTCCTCGAATCCATCTGCCAGAACGACCAGAACCTTCTTTTCCATCACTCCTCCATACATATTCAATCAACTCGGATGAAATCTGATCAGAAATCAGCCTGTTTGGAGGCTCTCGGATACGGGATGACGTCGCGGATGTTCTGCATGCCTGTGACATACTGAACCGCTCTCTCGAATCCCAGACCGAATCCTGCGTGTGGGACCGAACCGTACTTGCGCAGGTCCAGATACCACCAGTAGTCCTTCTCGTCCAGACCGAGCTCGGCCATCCTGGCCTTGAGCACATCAAGACGGGACTCTCTCTCGGAACCTCCGATGATCTCACCAAGCCTCGGTGCCAGGACATCCATGGCGCGGACTGTCTTTCCGTCCTCGTTCAGCTTCATGTAGAAGGCCTTGATCTCCTTCGGATAGTCGGTGACAATCACAGGTCTCTTGGCGACTTCCTCGGTGAGGAACCTCTCGTGCTCGGTCTGAAGGTCGCAACCCCAGAACGGCTTGAAGTCGAATCTGTCGGCGGCCTTCTCAAGCTCCTTGATGGCCTCGGTGTATGTGATGTGTGCGAACGGGCTGTCTACCACATGGACCAGAGTGTCCTTCACGCCCGGCTCGACGAACTTGGAGAAGAAGTCCATGTCCTCCTGGCAGTTGTCCAGGACGTACTTGAAAACATACTTCAAAAAGTCCTCGGCGATCTTCATGTCGCCCTCGAGAGTGCAGAAGCTCATCTCAGGCTCGATCATCCAGAACTCGGCCAGATGGCGCTTTGTGTTGGAGTTCTCGGCCCTGAACGTGGGTCCGAATGTGTAGATGTTCTTCAGTGCTGTTGCATATGTCTCGCCCTCGAGCTGTCCGCTGACGGTCAGGCTGGTGCGCTTTCCGAAGAAGTCCTTGGAATAGTCCACCTTGCCGTCCTCTGTCATCGGGACGTTCTGCAGATCCAGAGTGGTGACCTGGAACATCTGGCCGGCTCCCTCCGCATCGCTTGCGGTGATGAGCGGAGTGTTCACATAGTAGAAACCGTTCTCCTGGAAGAAGCGGTGCACGGCATATGCCATCTTGCTTCTGACGCGCTCCACGGCACCGATGGTGTTGGTTCTTGCCCTGAGGTGTCCGATCTCACGCAGGTACTCGAGAGTGTGTCTCTTCTTCTGGAGCGGATAGTCGTCCGGACAGTCGCCGACAAGCTTGATGTCGGTTGCGCTGAGCTCGACCTTCTGGTCTCCGCCGATAGATGCAACAAGCTTGCCCTCGCAGATAACTGAACATCCTGTCGAGAGTGAATTGAGGAGATTATTGTCGATGGATGCGCGGTCTGCAACAACCTGAAGCCCCTTGAGGCAGCTTCCGTCATTGACCTCTATGAATGTGACAGTCTTGCTGTCGCGTTTTGTTCTGACCCAGCCTTCCACCTGGATGGTCTGCGGTCCCGGTTCCATCGTTTTGATCTTGCTAATCAGTTCTGCCTTTTCATGGCCTCCTCAATAGTGGAAAATATAAGTTCAAACGATATTTTCAGTCAATCAGTTGATATCATAACAATAGCGCTCGCCGCGTGCGCACACGTGGGCGTTGAAGCCCTGCGTCGCCGCCTGGACAAGCTGCACTGTATTGTTGTTGGCGGACAGATGGATCAGGTGCACAAGCTTCCCGTTCTCTGCAAAACCGGCATCGGAGAGAAAGCCCACAGCCTGGTCGTTGGACAGATGCCCCCTCTGACCGGCAACCCTGCGCTGCAGCGCAAGAGGATAAGGTCCGCGCCTGAGCATCTCCACATCGTAGTTGGACTCCAGAAACAGCACATCCGCATCCCTTGCGGCCTGCACCATCAGACTGTTGTAGCAGCCTGTGTCGGTGACGATGACGAACGTCTTACAATCCACAGAGATACAATAGCCGCAACTTCCTGCACTGTCATGACTTGTATAAAAGCATTCGACAGTGAACGGACCCACTTCAACAATCTGCCCCTGGTCTATCGTGCACTCGCAGTCCTTGGGGATGTTAAGCGCCCAGTACTCCGATCCTGCATATGAAAGACACTTAGCGCTGAGGTACACGTTCTTGTGGAACCTCCTTGCGAAAGTGCCTGCGCTGTGAGCGTGGTCGGGATGGAGATGGGTCAGGAAAAGCGCGTCCACTTCGGCGATGTCAAAGCCGCCGTCAGCCATTCTCTGGACTATCTGCTTCAGGGAATAGCCGGCATCCACCATAATCGAGTGTCCGTTGAATGAAAACACATAGCTGTTTCCGCAGCTTCCCGATCCAAGTATCGAATATCTGACCATTTCCCCTCCGGAAGGATGTTTTTGCGGCAATGCGGAACAAGCCGGGCAGTACGTTTTTCAAAAAAAAGAGTTTTGTACCGCCTGCCTCTGCCCCTTGAACCAAAAAAAGGCATCCAACCCAAGTTGAATGCCTTTACTTTAGCGGCGAAGGGCCACGATCCCCTGACCGATCGGATATGAGCCGATTGCTCTACCAGCTGAGCTACGCCGCCAAGACTTTGATT
>CADBOI010000182.1 GCA_902796335.1 uncultured Spirochaetales bacterium | reverse complement strand
TAAGCGATGTGATGGAGCTTACCGTTCTCGAAGATTGACTTTGTCTTGATCTCACCACCCCAGCGGCTGATCAGAACCTTTGCGCCTTCACGACGTGCGTTCTTAGAAATAGCACCTGCCATATGTTTCCTCCGTTTCTGGATTATTCACAATTATCATCTAAATATAGAACAAATCCCAAAGATTAGTCAAACCCTTGGATTGCACAAAGTGCAACCAGAGGCTATTTTTATCACATGGGAAGAATGATTGCAAGAAAAATATTCCTACTCCCTGTCAAAGGGTACCAGAAACTGGTCTCGCCTTTTCTCGGTGCCAACTGCATCTACTGCCCTACATGCTCGGAATACTTCAACAAAGCAGTGATGCGGTTCGGAATAATCAAGGGCACGATTCTGGGAATGAGCAGGATACTCAGATGCAACCGCCTCTACTTCGGCGGCCCGGACGATGTGCCCGAGCAGTTCAGCTTCAGATATATCAAAGACAGGAGAACGACCTTCAGAAGACACGGCAAGGACCTACTGTAGGAATCTCATATAGAGACTATTCCCTTTTGCTTATTTCCTTTACGAATGTGATGAGAACCTGGAGAGCGTTCTCGTTCTGTCCGCCTTCCGGGACAATCAGGTCGGCATACTCCTTTGTGGGCTCGATGAACGAGGCATGGCCGGGACGGACAACCTCCAGATACTGCTTGACGACGCTTTCAAGCGTTCTTCCTCTTTCGTTGATGTCCCTGAGGAGCCTTCTGATGAACCTGATGTCATCCGGAGTGTCCACGTAGATCTTCAGGTCGAGCATCTTTCTGATATCCGGGTCGTGGAGGATCATCAGACCCTCGACGATCACCAGCGGAGCCGGCTCGAGATGGACGGTCTGATTTGTCCTTCTGTGATGGACGAAGTCGTACTGCGGCATCTCCACGCTCTGCCATTTCTTGAGGGCGGAAAGATGGCTGTGAAGCAGCTCGGAATCGAATGCATCGGGATGGTCGAAGTTGTACGCCGTGATGTTTGTGTTGCTTATGAAGCTGGCGCTCTTGTAGTAGTTGTCCTGAGGAATGAACACGAAATCAGGACAGACCTCCTCGATTCTTCTGACGATTGTCGACTTTCCGCTTCCGGATCCTCCGGTGATTCCGATTATCTTCACATCCTTCATCCCAGTACCTCCGATTTGTCCGAGCCAGGAGCATCGGTATGGAAATGATAGACCGTAGTGCTCTCGAAAAGCTCTCCCGGATTCACGATGCATGACGGGAAATCGGGATGGTTGACGCAGTCGGGATAGAACTCCGTCTCAAGGCAGAAGCCGTGACGCCAGCCATGTCCGCATCCTCCGTTGAGGAAGTTTCCGCTATAGAAGTGGAAGGCGGGAAGATCCGTGTATGCGCACATGATGCGTCCCGTCTTGGGTTCGTAGACCTTGGCGAACCTTGTGAATCCGAAACTGGCATCCCCAATTCTGTCGATGATCATGCAGTGGTCATAGCCGCCGGCGCTTTCAAGCTCGGGCCTGTCTATTTCCTTGCCGATGATCTTGGGCTGTCTGAAATCCCAGGCGGTTCCCGTCACATCGACGATCCTTCCGTCCGGAATCAGACCCGCGCCGACTCCCAGGGTCTTGGAGCTGTTGAACTGAACCTCATGGGACAGGATGTCGTTGCTGTCGTCGCCTGTGAGGTTGAAATAAGTGTGGTTGGTGAGGTTCATGGGACAGCTTTCGCTGCAGCTTGCGCTGTAGTGGATTCTGAAAACGCCGTCAGCTGAGAGCGAGAACCTCACTCTGATGTCGGCATCTCCCGGGAACCCGTCGTCCTTTTCGGAGACCTTGATCGAGCAGAGGAAACCGTCGTCCATGTGTCTGACATTCCAGATCCTCGACCAGAGTCCTTTTTCGCCACTGTGAAGGAGATTCGGACCATCGTTCTTCTCAAACGTGATTTTCCTGCCGCCGATCTCGAACGATGCACCGGCGATCCTGTTGGCAAAGCGTCCGACCGTCAGTCCGTAGTACATGGGAACGTCAAGGATCACATCAGGGTTTTCGACCGCACCGGTGAACGGAAGCGTCACGTTCTTTATGTTTCCGTCCCTGTCAGGTGCACAGATGGATGTTATGGCACATCCGCGATTCAGAAGTGAGAACGAGTAGTCTCCCGCCTTGTAGGTGAATTCCTTTACTTCCATGTCCGCTCCGTCATTTCTCGTCGGCACCCTTGCTCTTGAGGACCGCAAGGTATGCGCTCTGTGGAATCTCGACGTTTCCGACCAGCTTCATGCGCTTCTTTCCTTCCTTCTGTTTTTCAAGAAGCTTGCGCTTTCTGGTGATGTCTCCGCCGTAGCACTTGGCCGTGACATCCTTTCGGAATGCGTTGATTGTCTCACGTGCAATTATATTGCCACCGATCGCCGCCTGGATAGGAATTTTGAACTGATGTCTCGGAATCTCCTCCTGGAGTCTCTCGCAGGCCTGTCTTCCGCGTGAGACGGCATTGTCCCTGAAGACAAGCATGCTCAGCGCGTCGCAGGCCTCGCCGTTTACCAGGATGTCGACCCTGACAAGGTCCGTCTTCCTGTATCCGATTATCTCATAATCAAACGAGGCATAGCCTCTGGAGATTGATTTCAGTCTGTCATAGAACTCGAAGAGGACCTCGGCGAGAGGCATCTCGTAGATCAGCTCCACTCTCTTCGTGTCTATGTAGTTCATTCCGGTCTGCACTCCGCGCTTTTCCATGCACAGGGTGATTATGGAACCGACATAAGCGCTCGGGGTGATGACGCTGGCGCGGATGTAGGGCTCCTCGGCGTAGTCGATCCTTACCTGCTCCGGATAGTCCAGGGGGTTGTCCACCTCGACGGTCTCGTCGTTCTTCATGTGGATCCTGTATCTGACCGACGGGCTGGTGAGGACGATCGAAAGACCAAACTCGCGCTCGATTCTCTCCTGGACGACCTCGAGATGGAGCATTCCGAGAAAGCCGCACCTGAATCCCTGGCCCAACGCAACGGAGCTGTCCTTCTCGTAGACGAGGGATGCGTCGTTCAGCTTCAGACGCTCGATGGCATCGAGAAGCTCCTCGTAGTCGTTGGTGTCGACAGGATAGATCGAGCTGAAGACAACGGGTTTGACATCCTTGAAGCCCTCGCAGGGCTCGTCGGCAGGTCTGGATGAAAGCGTCACCGTGTCACCCACCCTGATGTCGCCGATGGTCTTGATTCCGGCGATGAAATAACCTACGTCTCCGGATTTCAGCGTTCTGGTGCGGACCAGGTTCAGCTGGAAGATGCCAACCTCCTCCACCTTGTAGGTGGCGTGGCTGTTCATGAACATGATCTCGTCGCCTTCCGAAACCTGGCCTTCGAAGATCCTGAAGTGCACGATGACTCCGCGGTACGGGTCGTAGTGGCTGTCAAAGATCAGAGCCTTGAGCGGCCTGTCCGTGTTCTCCTCCGGAGCCGGGATGTATTTGACGATGGCCTCGTACAGGTCGTCCACGCCCTCTCCGGTCTTTGCTGAGACCTTCTGGGCCATGTCCACATCCAGACCGAGGTCATGGTCGATCTGTTCCAGACACGACGGGATGTCGGCGCTGGCGAGGTCGATCTTGTTGATTACTGGTATGATCTCCAGATTGTGCTCCATGGCCATATAGAGGTTGGCCAGAGTCTGGGCCTCCACGCCCTGGGAGGCATCGATCAGGAGAAGTGCTCCCTCGCAGGAGCTGATTGCCCTGGAAACCTCGTACGAGAAGTCCACATGGCCCGGAGTGTCTACCAGGTTCAGCTCATACAGCTCGCCGTTGGATGCGGTGTATGGGATGGTGACCGCCTGGCTCTTGATGGTGATTCCGCGCTCGCGCTCGATGTCCATGTTGTCCAGGATCTGCGTCTGCTCGGGGCCTCTTGTCGTGACCAGACGTGCCTTCTCGATAAACCTGTCGGCAAGCGTGGACTTGCCGTGATCTATGTGGGCTATGATGCAGAAGTTTCTCTTGTGGGCGGTGTCTACCATCTTGCTTCCTCAGAGGATGTCCGAATTCTTCGGGCCGATGGCCTCGAATCCCAGAAGCTCGCGGACCTCGTTGTCGTCCAGGGTCTCCTTGGAAACAAGGGTCTGTGCCAGCTTGTCCAACTGGTCCTTGTGCTCTGTGAGGATCTTGGTGGCATCGTTCATGCACTCGTCCAAAATCTTCTGGATCTGCTCGTCAATCTTCGCAGCGGTCTTGTCGCTGAAATCCTTGTGCTGGGCAATCTCACGGCCGAGGAACAGAGGCTCTCCCTCCGAACCCAGGCTTATGAAACCGAGGTCGCTCATACCCCACTCCGTAACCATCCTGCGGGCGATATCGGTTGCCTGCTTGATGTCGGCGCTGGGTCCTGTGGATGTCTGTCCGTTCAGGATCTTCTCGGCGATGTATCCACCCATGGCCATCTTGATATGGCTCATGAGCGAACTTTTCTTCATGTAGGACTGGTCGTTTTCAGGCAGTCCCATGGTCACTCCGCCGGCATTGCCGTGAGGAATGATCGTGACCTTGTAAAGCGGATCGATGTCCGGCAGATAGTAGAACAGAAGCGCATGTCCGCTCTCGTGGTAGGCGGTCAGGAGCTTGTCCTCAGGTGTCATGACGTGGCTCTTCTTGGCAACGCCCAGGACCATCTTGTCCCTGGCCTGCTCGAAGTCGGCCATGGTGACCATCTTGCGGTTCTGTCTTGTTGCGAACAGAGCGGCCTCGTTGACGAGGTTGGCAAGGTCCGCACCGGAAGCACCCGGAGTGGCCCTGGCGATCCTCTTGAGGTCGACCTCCGGATCGGTCTTCACGTGGGAAGCGTGGATCTTGAGGATGTCCTCTCTCTCGTTGATGTCAGGAAGGGTGATCGCGACCTGTCTGTCGAATCTGCCCGGTCTGAGAAGAGCCGGGTCAAGGACATCGGCACGGTTGGTGGCGGCAATGACAATGACGCCGGTGGTGGTGTCGAATCCGTCCATCTCGACGAGGATCTGGTTCAGGGTCTGCTCCCTTTCATCGTGGCCTCCGCCGAGTCCGCTGCCTCTGGATCTTCCGACGGCATCGATCTCATCGATGAAGAGGATGCACGGAGCGTGCTTTCTGCCCTGGTCGAACAGGTCACGGACTCTGGCAGCTCCCATACCTACGAACATCTCGACAAAATCGGATCCGCTTGTGTGGAAGAACGAGACCCCGGCCTCTCCGGCTACCGCCTTGGCGATGAGTGTCTTACCGGTTCCCGGAGGTCCTACAAGGAGGACTCCCTTGGGGATCTTGGCACCGATGTCGGAATAGCGCTTTGGGTTCTTGAGGAACTCGACGACCTCCTCGAGCTCGTACTTGGCCTCTTTCTGGCCGGCGACATCCTTGAAGGTGATCTTGATGTCCTTGTCGCTGTACTGCTTGGCATGGCTCTTTCCGAACTGCATCATCTGTCCGTTTCCGGATGTCTGGCGCAGGAGCATGACGGTGAAACCGATGAAGATTATCCACGGAAGCAACTCGAGAAGGATTGCGAAGATCGATATGTCCGCATCCGAACCGACGATTTCGATGCCCTTCGCTTCAAGAAGCGGAAGCAGGTTGTCGTCAGGATAAGGGATCTTGGCCCTGAACTCGTTTCCTTCCGTGGTGGTGAAGATCACAACCGAATTGTTCTTGACGTTGACCTTGGAGATTCTGCCGTTCTCGACTGCCGTCTTGAACGTGGAATATGAGACTTCCGTTGCGGAATTGTTTGATGTGAGAAGAGTAAGTGCGAAGAGGACCAGAAGACCGATGAAGACGATCATTCCAATTCTGCTTCTCTTTGTGCCGAACGGCCCGTTGCCGTCTCCCATGCTGCGGTTCGGTCTTTCCCCACCCTGGTTCGGATTGACCGGGCCTGAAGAGTTCCTCGGCCTCCAATAGGAGTCTGAGTCGTTCTTCTTTGCGCCGGAATTCTTTCCGGACTTCCGGTCATCGGAATCCTTGCCGTCGTTCTTCGGGGATCCTCCCTCCAGACCGGCAAAGCTGTCCGGTTTCACGTGCTGCATCTCATCAAACGGAGTCTCTTTCCAGAATGACTTGGCATTATTCTGATCAGCAGGTGTCTGACCTTCCGTCTCTTTCTTTTCGGGGGCCTCGTTTCCGAGCTCCCTCTCTTTGTCGTTTTTATCCATAAAATCAGCCTTTAGACTCAATGCTATTGACAATATATATAGGAAAATTGTTTCGGGCAAGAGAAGTCACAAACTTCACACAAATTCTATCCTTGCCGCCTAAAACGGATCCAAACACGGCACAGACCTCCCTTTCGTCCTCGATTACGGGCACCCTGCGCCTGAGAGCAGGCATGACCTTCATGTCCTGAAGAAGTCTCAGGACAGTCTTGGAACCGTCCTTGAGCCTGATGACATCGCCTTCCCGGACAAACCTGATCCTCACTTTGCCCTTGAACTTCTTCGGATCCAGACGCAGTGCGAGATCGGGATTCTCCATGGTTTTGAGAGCCTTTTGCGCGTCATCTCCCGACCGGAGCGCCATGTTTCCGGGAAGAAGGACCGTCTGGGAAAGCTTTGGATCGATTGTTGCCTCAAACTTTTCATAAATGCTGTCTTCACAAGGATCTGTCAGATAGAGATAACCCCTGTAGAGGGAAAAAACAGCCATGTTGGAACCCACATTGCAGTCCCTGCCTTCCGAGATTGCATCGAGGACCCTGTCCAGAAGCGTCATGGGAAGTTCCCTGCCGTCGAAAAGGTGGTCCCACAGGGCATAGACAGCCAGAACCCTGCCGGTGAGGCTTCTGCCTTTCAGTTCCTCAAGACTTACCCTGTTTCCGCTGACATCCGGCGTCTTCTCACCGTTGCAGGCATCCATTGCCTGGGTCCTGAGCGCCAGGACAGCATCCTCAAAGCCAGGCCAGACTTCTGCAACCTTGGGAATGATGTTGCATCGGATGTCGTTTCTGCTGTATCTGCCGTCCGAGTTCGTGGAGTCCGTGCTCCATTCAAGACCGTTTGAAACCAGATATTGTTCAAGTTCCTTTCTTGAGATTCCAAGAAGCGGCCTGAGAAGATTGCGTGCGGCATCATATTCCCTGATGCCAAGAAGCGAGGTCACCGGGGAGCCGCTTCTCAGGTGCATGACGACAGTCTCCACCTGGTCGTCCCTGTGGTGTGCCGTCAGGATCAGAGAACAACCGTTTTTGCATCTTTCCTGTTCAAGAGCCTCGTATCTCAGAACCCTTGCGGCATCCTCGATTCCACCCCCGCGCCTTGCTGCAAGAGTCTTCACCCTGCCTTCGTCAAGGGTCCTTACAATCAGGTCCACTCCCAGTTTCCTGCAGTTTTTGTGATTGAGTGCGATCTCCTTCTCAAGTTCGTCAGCAGGTCTGATGTTGTGGTTCACGTAGACGGGAACGGTTCTCCCACTTCCGAAGGCTTTTGAACAGAGGGTCAGAAGGGCAAGCGAATCACACCCTCCGGAGAAGGCGACAAGGAACTTAGAGTCGTTTGAAACATGTCGTTTGATAGCCTCAGAGAAGACCCTTTCTGTTGAATTCAAGCTGAACATCCCCTATCGAGACTCCGTTGATGATTCTGGCAATTGCCTTGGCAGCATCATCGATGGCCTTGTCCAGGACCTCTTTCCTCTGTGGATCCGTCTCCCTTTGTAGGACATGGTCCACAACGGACACATTCTCCTGAGGCCGTCCGATACCAATGTAGATCCTGGCAAAATCATTTGTCCCGAGTTGCTCGGCAATGCTTGCAAGACCTTTCTGTCCGGAAGACCCTCCGCCCTGCCTGATCCTCAGCCCTCCCAGTGCGAGGTCCATGTTGTCACACACAACCACGAACCGGTCTGTCTTGGAGAAACTGCCCATGATCTTCCCGCTGGCATTCATGAATGTCAGCGGCTGGACCAGTACGGCATCACCGGCTTCGGTGCGGACCTTCGCCTGCCTGTAGAGACGAAAACAGCGTTTCCTCAGTTTGACCTGAAAAAACGCTGCTGCTCTTTCGACGGCGTCGAAACCGACGTTGTGTCTGGTATGCTCGTACTTGGAACCAGGATTTCCCAGTCCAATTACTACAGTCATACTGCCTTCATTCAGCAGATCTGGAAATCAGCATGGACAAGTGTGCCATACATGATGTTTTCCTGAAGTGCCTTGAAGATGCACTTGTAGCTCTTGCCGTCCACGACGACCTCGCACTCCTTGCCGACAGCGAGCTTTCTGAGTGAAAGACCGAAATCGTGTGAATCAAGGATGATGTGGATGTTTCCGTCCTTGCCGTACATCTCTGCAGGAGTCTTACCTGCGCGGACAAGTCTTCTTGAACCGGCAGAACCGAAATCATCTTTTCTGAGTGTTGCGTTGAGTGTAACCATTGTTTTCTCCTACTCTCATTGGCTCAAGGCCAATTACCATTGTTGTTTGCGTAGAGCAATCTATCACAGATGCAAATCTTTGTCCACCTTTGCCTGATAAAGCTTTTGATGGTAATATTGGTATATGAGAAAAAACAGTGTTCTGAAGTTCGTACTTCTGTTTCTGATACTTGCACTGATAGCGGTCCTGGCCCTGGACTCCACGGGAATCATCAGACTTGACGATCTGTTCTCGGCTTCCCGCAAATCCAACTATGTGAGCTACAGCACCCTGACCGATGCGATTGCAAAGTCCTCCGTAACTGAGGCTGTGATCGAAAATGACAGCATCACGTTCACAACCCCATCAGGAACCTTTGTGACGGACAACCCCGCCTCCCCCGATCTGAAGGAGCGTCTTCTTGAAAGCGGAGCTAAGGTGACTGCCAAGACCGGAGTCTCCGTCACGACAATCCTGGACGTGGTGTTCGACATCATCTTCTTCGGCGCCATAGCCTTCGGAGTCTTCAAACTGGTCGACTACAGCAGAAAGACCTTCAAGGTGATCCACGGAACCGGAGTGCGCTTTGACGACATAGCCGGGATGGACGGAGTGAAGAAGGACATGATGTTCCTCGTCGACGTTCTGAAGAACCCGGCCAAGTACTCGGGCAAGGGCATGAGACAGGTCAAGGGCGTGATTCTTGAAGGTCCTCCGGGAAATGGTAAGACCCTCTTCGCAAAAGCCCTGGCACAGGAGACGGATGTCAACTTCATAGCCACCAAGGGAGCCGATTTCCAGAGCGCCATGATGAGCATGGGTGCCAGAAAGATCAAGATGCTCTTCTCCAAGGCATCCAGGAAGAAGCCCTGCATCATCTTCATTGACGAGTTCGACAGCATAGGCGAGCGCAGGAACTACGCCGGAACCGGCATAGACAAGGAGAACAACAGAATCATAACCACCATGCTCAACGAGATGGACGGCTTTGTTCCGAACAACGGCCTGATGGTCATAGCCGCAACCAACTCCTACGCATCGCTTGACCCGGCTCTGATAAGACCGGGTCGGTTCGACCTTAAATACACAATAACCAATCCCGATGCCCCTACACGCGCAAGACTCATTGAAATCTACTCAAAGGGCAAGAATTTGGACCATTCTTTGGACATCCAGACTCTTGTTGTAGCTTTCGACGGTCTTTCATGTGCGGCCATTGAGACAATACTGAATGAAGCCCAGGCTATCTGTCAGCAGCAGGGTGGAACAATCACCATGAACCACATCCTGGCTGCCGCACAGAAAACCGGATCAAAACTCAATATCAGAATCCACAAATAAGGAGCAACCCATGAAGAATTCAAAATCCATCTTACTGCTGGCACTCACAGCCGTGTCACTCATCGTTCTGCTTGCTTCCTGCCAGACCACCGGAACCGGTGCAGGAAAGGAGCCCACAGTTGTCACCCTCAACGGAAGCGGTACCGTATACCTTGAGGCCGACATGGTCAAGTTCAGCATCAACGTCAACGAGCAGGCCGAGACTACCGGAGAGGCTCAGCAGAAGACAAACAAGAAGATGACCCAGATCCTCGACCTTCTGAAGAAGCACAACATCGAGAGCAAGGACATCACGACAACCGCCCTGAATTTCAGCACCGACTATTACTGGGAGGACGGAAAGCAGATCAAGGCCGGCGAGTCTGTCAGCCAGACCGTCTACGTGACGATGAAGAACATCGCCGAGTTCGCAGCCCTCGCCGACGATATCGGAACACAGCTTACAGGAATCTCGTTCTACAACGTCAGCTTCGATTCAACACAGAAGGTTGTCGCAGGCAACACGGCCAGGGAACTGGCATACCAGAACGCCTTCGAGAAAGCCTCCCTCTACGCAAAGCAGGCAGGGCTCGAGGTCGTCAGACCGGTATCGATCAGCGAAGGCTATGCCTCGTTCGCAACAGCCAACTACAAGCGCGCCTATGCGGAGGACGCAGTTGCCACAATTGCAGCAGCACCTGTTCCAGAGACATACGGAACCCAGATGCCCACAGGACTTCTGTCCGCAAGCGTCGATGTCAACATAACTTTCGAACTGAAGTGATGTTGTTGACTTCTGTACGTTCTTGATTGTAGTATTCAGAGGCTGTGTCATGCACAGCCTCTGGTTTTTTCAGGCCGTTAGCCCAATGGTTAGGGCACCGGGTTTTGGCTCCGGTTATAGTAGTTCGATTCTACTACGGCCTGCTTTCAGAAGCTC
>CADBOI010000181.1 GCA_902796335.1 uncultured Spirochaetales bacterium | reverse complement strand
TCCGAGCGGGCACAGCGCTGCCTGGCCGGCTCTCATGTCCTTGAGGATCTTGCCGGAATCGGTCATGGTCTCGCCCTGGCGGTTGACGACAAGGCCTGCCGGTGTGGGCTTTCCGCTTCTCTCATAGAACTCGATCTTTCCGTTCTGGATAGTTGATGTGGCGCAGTCGAAGTTGAACGGGAAGTCCTCGTCTGTGGGCATTGTGAAGGTCAGCGGGTTGGTTCCCATCATGGGCTCGACGCCCCAGGTCGGTGCTACGGATGGTCTGGCATTGGTTCCTGAGATTCCGATCATGCCGGCCTTCTCTGCCATGGTTGTCCAGTAACCTGCGATTCCGTAGTGTGTGGAGTTGAAGATGGTTCCGCCGGCCATTCCGTATTTCTTGGCCTTCTCGATGAGCATCTCCATCATCTTGTAGGATGCGACCATTCCCATTCCGTTGTTGGCGTCCATGACGACGGTCGTCGGAGTTTCCTTGACGATGTCGATCTTTGTCACCGGCAGGAGTGTTCCGTTCTTGATCCTGTCAAGGTAGATCGGCTTGAAGCGGTTGCAGCCGTGGCTTTCTATTCCTCTTCTGTCAGACTCCAGAAGGACGTCCGCACAGATCTCGGCATCCTTTCTGGGGACACCGTACTTCTCGAATACATCTACCATGAAGTCATTGACCATCTTCCATGGTACAAAAGGTCTTGTTTCCATATTGCTCCTCCGAATCAAGCTTCCAATATCTCAGCTTTCAGATTGCTGTCGGTACGGAAGTACTCCGCACCTTCCTTGTCAGTTATTATTCCATGCACGTCATCCAGACGCGCTATGCGGTAGTTGCTGGTCACTCCTATCTTGTTGTGCGTGGTGATGACATAGACTTTGCCGGATGTGTGCTTCACCATCATCCCGCTCACAACGCTCTCCTCGTAGATCGGGGTGGTGAGTCCCGCATCCTCGGAGATTCCGTCCACTCCGATGAACGCCTTGTTGGCGAACATGCCCTCCAGATGAGATGTGGCGAGCGAGCCCGAAAGAGACCTGGACCTGGGTCTGTAGACACCGCCGGTCATTATTATGGTGCACTTGCCCTCGACATCCGGGTAATTGAACACGTCCACGTTGTTGGTGATTATGGTCACGGTCCTTCCGCTTTCGATTATGGCCCTGAGCACGGCCGAGGCCGTTGTGCCGCTGTTGACCATGACTATGTCGTTGTCCTCGATGAGCTCCGCGGCCCTGAGGGCTATGTGCCTCTTCTCGTCGGCGAACTTGGCCGCCTTCTGGAGGTAGTCGGGCTCGGCATTCATGTTGCGGAGGATCTTGGCTCCGCCGTGGGTGCGCTTCAGGAGCCTGTTCCCCTCCATCTGGTCCAGGTCGCGCCTGATGGTCAGCTCGGAGACGCCGAACTGCTCGGCGAGCCTTGAGACAAGGACAATGCCGTTCTCGGCCAGGATGTCGGAAATCTTCTGCTGTCTTTCAACAGGTAGCATAAGGAGCCCTCCCAGTTCTGAATTCTAAGCACTCAGAACCGGGTTGTCAACGAATTTGAACGTTTTTTGAATGTTTTATGAATATTGATGTTCAGTTTTCAGCCCAGAAGATTGCTGTCTTCACAGCCTTGTTCCAGCCGTTGATCAGCCTTGACCTCTTGGTCTCGGTGATGTTGGACTCAAAGAGTTTGTCCACGGCCCAATTCTTCTTTATATCTTCCTTGTCCTTCCAGTAACCTGTGGCAAGACCCGCAAGGTATGCGGCTCCGAGAGCTGTTGTCTCTATGCACTTTGGTCTGACGACCTCCGAGTTCAGGATGTCGCTCTGGAACTGCATGAGGAAGTTGTTGGCACTGGCTCCGCCGTCGACCCTCAGGCTTGTGATCTTCAGGCCCGAATCCTTCTCCATTGCCTTTGCGATGTCGTATGACTGGTATGCCAGGGAGTCCAGCGTGGCCCTGATGAAATGGGCGCGGCTGCATCCGCGGGTGAGGCCAACGACGATTCCCCTTGCGTTCTGCTTCCAGTACGGGGCTCCGAGTCCGGTGAAGGCCGGAACCACATAGCAGTCCGCAGTTCCGTCCACACGCTCGGCCCATTCCTGGCTTTCCGGGGCGTTCTCGATGATGGCCATCTGGTCCCTGAGCCACTGGATTGCGGCACCGGCCACAAAGACGCTTCCCTCAAGGGCGTATTCAACATGATCCTTGTATCCTACAGCTATGGTGGTGACAAGACCGCTCTTGGACTCAACGGGAGTTCTTCCGGTGTTCATCAGCATGAAGCAGCCTGTTCCGTAGGTGTTCTTCATGTCTCCCTGGTCGAAACAGCACTGGCCGAACAGTGCACACTGCTGGTCTCCGGCTGCACCGGCAATGGGAATCTCTCCGCCGTAAATATCGAAATCGGTGTTCCCGTAGACATAACTTGACGGTTTTACCTTGGGAAGAATGCATTTTGGGATATCGAGGATTTTCAGAAGGTCATCGTCCCACTCCAGTGTATGGATGTTGAATATCATGGTTCTGGAGGCGTTGGTGTAGTCCGTCACATGGATCTTGCCCTTGGTCAGTCTCCAGATCAGCCAGGTCTCGACTGTTCCGAACAGGATCTCACCCTTCTCCGCTCTCTCGCGTGCTCCGGGAACGTTGTCCAGAAGCCACTTGATCTTGGAGCCCGAGAAATAGGCATCGGGGACAAGGCCTGTCTTCTCCCGGATCATGTCCGAATATCCGGCCTTGACCAGACCGTCGATGAT
>CADBOI010000180.1 GCA_902796335.1 uncultured Spirochaetales bacterium | reverse complement strand
GGGCGCCAAGGCTTAAGGCCGCGCCCCGCCTGGCATGTGCAAAGCGCTGCACAGGCAACCCACAGCCAATGAACAATCGTGTAGGAAGGATTATCAGATGTTCTTTTTCTTCTTGAGTTCGTTCTTGTCTTCGTACATGTTCTGGTCTGCATGTTCGAAAACCAGGGCGACGTTTTCCTCATTGCTGTATCTGGCCATTCCGCAGGCTACCACGACAGACTTGTCCAGTATGGCCTCGAGGTTGTGCTTCCTGAGAGCTTTCATCAGGTCGTCTATGTTGTCGTATTCCTCACCCTGGACAATTACGGCGAACTCATCGCCACCGACACGGTAGATCCTGCTGTCTCTGAACACAGAACGGATGACATCTGCGGCATCGCGGATGTACTGGTCTCCGGCCTTATGGCCGAAGGTATCGTTCACGGTCTTAAGGTCGTTGACATCGCATATGACAACGGCGAACCGGATTTCCTCATGCTCCTTGATCCTTCCGTTCAGGCGGTCTTCAGCTTCGAGGAAGGCATGTCTGGACCAGACCCCGGTGAGAGCATCGACATTGACCTCGTTGCGGGCCTCGGCAAGCTGTTTTCTGTACTCTTCCTCGTGGCGGACCAGGGAATCTACGTCGTTGACTCCCACAATCAGACGCTGGCCGTCTTTTTCATCGACCATAGCTGCCTTGAGCTGGACGTAACGTGACTTGCCTTCAATCATCAGACGGTAGTTCAAGGCGAAAAGGCCGTTCCTGCGGATTTCAGACATGACGTTGTCCATCGTGAACAGGGAAAGGTAACGGTCGATGTCGGCCGGATGAATGACCTTTTTCCCGTTTTCCCTTGCTGCGGCGAAGAAATCCAGACCTTCCTTTGGAATGGAGAAAGAGTCGTATCCGCTGGATGCGCTGTATTCTCTGTAGCGCCCGGTACTCGGGACAACTATGTAGATCACAATGAAGTTTCCGGTCAGGGCGTTGATACGTGCGTATGCAATCCTCTCTTCGGCCATGCGTTCCTCTGCAAGTCTGTGTCTTGCCTTGTCTGCAACAAGAGCGGTCTGCTCAAGTTTCTGCCGGTATTCTTCCTTCTCGTCTCCTATGACGAAGGTCCTCAGGAGGGATGTTCCGAGAAGATAACCCACTGCGTAGAGAGGGAGATACGGATTCCATATCTGGGCGGTGAGACAGCCGGACATGATCATTCCGAACAGCCAGAGGGTCCGGTAACGTCTGAGCTTGTCGGTCTTGCCCTTACCCCGGAGTCCGATGATGGAGACCATTGCATAGACGGAAATCAGGACAAGCAGAGCTATCTGGCTGATAAGGAGGATGTACCTGTATTTGAGCGGATGATAGACGCATTTCTCATCTACGGTGAAAAGGACAGGTGTGACGAGGTTCGCGGCAACCAAAAACGCCGCACAGGTTGATATGAGTCTCCCTGTAATGAGGAAGAATCTGCTGAACAGGTTGTTCTCGCCGAGATACTCGACGCAGTACCTGGTCCAGTAGGTCACGCCCACTGCCATGATGAAGAAATACAGGGAGGTGTCTGCAAAAAGAAGGGTTGCAAGCTTGCGCTTCTCGAGATATCCCCAGAGGATGTCCGTGGCATAGTAGACAAGGACCACGAAGAGAAAGCGTCTGTAGATTTTCCAGACACGTTGCCCGAAAGCCCCGTTGAGGTTCAGAAGTATATCGAAGTTCTCAATCAGCAGAATCACGGCAGCAAGTGTGCCTATTGCCGAATAGTACATTTTGCCTATCGTCCTCGTTCCTGTATACGTTTATGGCCAACCATCCAACAGGATACCATAGTTTACTTAAAACACCAAAGCAATTTCAACAGGCACAAAAAAAGCCTTCCTCCGTAATCCGGAAGAAGGCTTTCTCTGCAATCGGATGCAGGATCACATCATGATCTCTCCGTCCTTGGAGACCTTGTTGAACAGGACAAGCGACAGGACGGTGAACAGCGAGACGACCGTGGCGAGAGCACAGGCTCTTCCGTCCGTGGCGTTTGCAACAGCCTTGTAGACCGCGACGTTCAGTGTCTGGGTCTTGAACGAATACAGGAGCATGGATGATGAAAGCTCTGTGATGAGCGTGACCCAGCTCATGATGGCTCCGGCGAACAGTCCGTTGAACATCATGGGGATGGTGACCTTCACCAGTGTCTTGAACTTGCTGGCTCCGAGGGACTCGGCCGCCTCGTCTATGGACATCGGTATCTGGGAGAGGATGGCGACTGAAGAACGGATTGTGTACGGGATTCTTCTGACACACATGGCAATGACCATGATGGCCGCCGTTCCGACCAGAGGAAGGTAACGGTTGTTGAATGCAAGAATCATGGAGATACCTACAACGGCACCCGGAATGACGTACGGGACCATTGAGAGGGTATCGATCGTGGCGTTGAGGACATTCCTGCGCCTGACCGTAAGGTAGGAAATCAGGATTGCCAGGATGATGATCAGTATGAGTGCCATGCCGCAGATCCTGATGGTGTTCCAGATGGTGTTGCCCATTCTGTTGAACACATGCTGGTAGCTCTGCATGGAGAAACCGCTCTGGAAAACCTCTCCGCTGGGGTTGGTCTTTCTGAATGACAGGTAGACCAGATACAGCTGGGGAAGAAGGGCAAGGGCCACAAGACCATAGCTGTAGAGGTGGATGAAGAAGCTTCCGAGGGGCTTGGCCTTCTTTCTCTCAACATGGTTCATCGCGCTCATGGAGAAGCTGTTCTTCTTTGTCAGATATCTCTGGACGAGGAAGAAGACCAGTGTGATCAGGATTGCGATGACCGCTATGGCAGCTGCGAAGTTGTGGTTGGTTCCCACCTCACCGACATACTCGTTGTAGATGATGACGGGGAATGTGGTGTAGCCCTCTCCTATCATCAGCGGGGTTCCGAAATCTGCGATAGCTCTCATGAAGACCATCAGTGCGGCGGCCAGGATTGAGGGCATGCAGAGTGGGATGACAATGCGGAAGAATCTCTTTGTGCCGCTCACACCCATGTTGGCGGATGCCTCAAGCAGCGACTTGTCGATGTTCTTCATTGCACCTGAGACGTACATGAATACCAGGGGGAACAGCTTCAGAGACAGGACAAGGAGGATTCCATTGAATCCGTAGATGTTCGGAATTGTAATCCCGAAGGCCGTCTTGAACATCTTTGTGATTGCTCCTGCTCTTCCCAGCAGGTTTACCCATGCGTAGGCTCCGATGAACGGGGCGGACATGGATGACAGGATGATCAGCATCTGGAGAGTCTTGCGGCCTCTGATCTGGTACATGTTGTACAGATATGCAAGGGGCACACCGAGAGCCAGGGAGATGGCACAGGTGCAGATGGCGACCTTGAAGCTGTTGGTCAGTGTTCTGAAGTAGTAAGGCTGGCTGAAGAACTTGATGAAGTGCTTCAGTGTCAGAGCTCCGGTCTTGTCATCAAGGACGGACTGTCTGACGATCTTCAGAAGCGGATAGACCATGAAAAGCAGATACAGGCCAAGCACAACAAGGCTGGCTATGACCCAGAAATCGAATTTCGCTTTCTTCTTCATATTCCCCTCACCTGACAAGACTCTTCTCACCGTCATCGGTGAACACGTTGATCTTCTCGGCCTTGACTGTCAGATAGACCTCTGTTCCGTTCTCGATGATGTCGTCAATCAGCGACTCCTGGATGATCTCGGCTCTTGTTCCGTTGGAAAGCTCCACGACATAGTGTGTGTTCAGTCCGAGGAAGGTGCTGTACAGGACCTTTCCGACAAGGCTTCCGGTCTCGGACTTGGAGTTGATGACAAGCTCCTCAGGTCTGACTGAGACGACGACCTTCTGTCCGTCGGTGACATCGGTGAGGTTCTTCATCTTGACCGTGTAGCCGTTGTCGAAGACGATGGACTTCTCCTTGCCCTCGACCTTGATCTGGGCCTCCATCAGGTTCGTGCGGCCGATGAAGGTTGCGACGAACTGGTTGGCAGGTCTCTGGTACAGGGTCTTCGGGGAACCGATCTGCTGGATGACACCGAGGTTCATGACGGCGATCCTGTCGGAGACGGCCATGGCCTCTTCCTGGTCATGGGTGACATAGACGGTGGTAATTCCAAGTCTGTTCTGGATCTCCTTGATGACGGTTCTCATCTCGACCCTGAGCTTTGCATCGAGGTTCGAAAGGGGCTCGTCCATAAGAAGGACCTCAGGCTCGATTGCCAGAGCTCTGGCAAGGGCGACTCTCTGCTGCTGTCCGCCGGAGAGTTTCTCGGGGAGACGGTCGGCATACTCGGAGATCTTCATCAGGGCCATGAACTCTTCGGTCTTGGCCTTTATCTCTTCTTTCGGAAGCTTCTTGTTTTTGAGTCCGAAAGCAACGTTCTTTCTTACTGTGAGGTGTGGAAAGATTGCATAGTTCTGGAACACCATTCCGATGTTCCTCTTGGACGGATCAAGGTCGTTGATCAGACGGTCGCCGAAGTAGAAGGTTCCGCCCTCGATCGAGTTGAATCCGGCAATCATTCTGAGCAGAGTTGTCTTTCCACATCCTGAAGGACCAAGAAGGGTGAAGAACTCTCCTGGCTGAATCTCCAGGGACAAATCCGGAATGGCGGTGAAATCGCCATATTTCTTTACTGCATTATTAATTGTGATTTTAACATCCATAATGAACCAACTCCGCTAGTTTTAATTGTTTGTTGATTTGCGTCCTTAAATCAGGACAAATTTTGTGGCCCCGGAAGCGGGGCCACATAGGATTTGCATCCGTTATCAGTTCTTGCCGTACTTTGCCCAGTACTCGTTCCACTTGTCGCAGATGGCTGCCTTGTTCTTTGCAAGAGCCTCTGTATCAGCGACCTTGTAGTTGATGGTGTCGATATCGACCATTCTTGCGCTGCCGCCTGTCAGCTTTGTTGTTGTGGCAGGTCTTGCTGCGGCATCGAGGTAGGACTGCTGGCCTTCGTCGCTCTGGAGGAAGTCCATGAACAGCTTTGCGTTCTCAAGGTTCTTAGCACCCTTGATGATTGCAGAAGCGAATCCGACACTGGTGACACCCTCTTCCCAGTAGACCATGTGGCCACCGGTTGTTCCGGCATCAAGAAGCTTGACGATTGCGGGCTCGTATGAGAGACCGACTGCATACTCACCGGCGAGAGTTGACTTTCCGGGGACTGAGGATGAGCTTACGACAACAAGTCCGTTCTGCATGAGCTTTGCGATGTAATCCCAAGCTGCGGGGCTGTCCCAACCGCCGAAGTCTGTGAGCAGGCACTGGAGGTTGTTCCATGCTGAAGATGATGATGTCGGGTTGGCGATGACTACCTTTCCGTAGAGTTTCGGATCGAGCAGTGAGTTCCATCCTGTGACCTTGATTCCGAGATCCTTCTCGATTGCGTCGTTGACGACCATGACGGGAATCTGGATGTCGTGGAATGTGAGCTTACCGGATGTGTTGTGGTAGCCTTCCTGCATCTTGGCGTCGTTCTTGCTGACATAGGTGTCGAAATACTGTCCGTATGCATCGAGGTCGGCATACTGGAGTCCGCCGAACATTGCATCGGCCTGAGGATTGGAAGCCTCAGCCTGGATTCTTGCCTTGCAGTCTCCTGCACCACCGTATGTGTAGTAGACAGTGATGTTCGGATACAGCTCATTGAACTTTGCAATGGCGATGTCATAGTGTGCCTGGCTCACTGTTGTGTAAAGAATGAGCTCTCCGGATCCGCCGGCCTTTGACTCGGCTGCGGCCTGTGCGAAAATGGCTGTCATGGCAACCAGAGCGATAAGCAAAACTGTTAATGCTTTCTTCATACTTTTCTCCTTTTCTTTTTCCTACACATACCGTGTAGTTATTCTCCGATCATTTTCAGGACCGTCTCCCTGTCCGGGATTCCGGCCCTGCCTCCGGGCACCGCACATTTGCAACATGCCGTTGCACTAGCAAACCTGATGCAATGCCCAAGGTCCATGCCCGAAACGTAAGCGTTGAGGAACGAACCGTGGAACACATCCCCGCATCCTGTGGTGTCAACCACTTTGGAAGCCTTGAAGGCGGGATAGTTAACAACCTTCCCGTCCACAACGAACTTGCTTCCATCCTCACCGAGGGTGCATCCGACGATGAGTTTCTTTCCCCATGTCGACATTTCGAGCAACGCCTCGTCGTACGAGGCCTTCCCGCTCACGCGGAGCGGATATTTTTTGTTCATTATAAGTATATCAGACAAAGTCGCAAGTGTTCTGTTTTTCTCATTGTCTTTCTGCATGGAACATCCGTCCAGGGATACG
>CADBOI010000179.1 GCA_902796335.1 uncultured Spirochaetales bacterium | reverse complement strand
CTGCTGCAGAAAGTCAAAGCTTTCGGAGAAGCTTAAGGATCTGAAGCGTCTGGCACCCAGATATGGAGTTCATGCAGTATGTAGGGTTCTGGATGTACCGAGGGCAACATACTATAATCATGTCCTCCGCAGTCCGGCAGTTACGCAACTACAGAAATCGGATGCAGTATTGAAACCAGTTGTGAAAGCAGTGTTCGAGGAAACAAAAGGTGTCATAGGGTCCCGTAAAATCCGAACTATCATGATGAAGCGAGGTTATACAATAGATCTTGAGCATCTGAGAAGGCTTATGAGAGAGCTGGAGCTGAAACCCGTTTCCAGACAGAGAGTTGCGCATAACACAGAGCCTCCGAGGCAACTATACTTTCAAAATCGCCTGAGACAGATATTTGATGTTGAAAGACCTAATACGGTCTGGGCCAGCGATACTTCGTATCTGTATGTGAACCGCGAACCATACTTTCTCACAGTAATAATCGATCTCTTCTCAAGAAAAGTAATTGGTTTCGATGTTGTAGACAGTATCTCGGCATTTCCTTTGATTTCGATATTCAAGAGAACCTATGAAGAAAGAGGAAAACCTGAAGGGCTTATGTTCCACAGTGATCAGGGCAGTCAGTACACAGCATATAGATTCCGGGTACTGCTCAGAGGATATAAAGTCAAACAATCATATTCAGGACCGGGGAATCCTCACGATAATGCTGTGGCAGAATCTTTCTTCAAGAATTTCAGAGCAGAGTGTACCTATGTTAACGAATTCAAAAGCATCAAAGGTATGAGAAATATAATCGCAGACTATATCAAATTCTATAATGGACTCAGGCCTCACAACAAACTTAAAGGCCTCACCCCAGATGAATTTGAAGAGGAATATTACAAGAAACTTAACTGACTTTCTCATACACAGTTTTGATGGTCATTCTTTGACTATGGCCCCAACATGAAAAACTGTGGTTATAGCGTATTTATAACTCTTTGTGTTACAATTATTTATCTAATGGCTTTGGGGCGGGGTATTTGACAATCATTTCTGTCTCAAATACCCCAGCCCGTCCATAAATATGGAGGTGGGGGGAGTCGAACCCCCGTCCTAACGAACCATCCATCAGCGTCTACAGGCTTAGATCCGGCTGATTGTATCTCGGTTCCCTTCGGCAGCTGGTCAGTCCTTCGGGGAACCCAGGGTGTGGGAGGTCTCTACCGCTTACATCCGTCAGCAATAGACAAGCCCAAGTTGTTTACAGGGAACAGGGCCATGGGCACGGCATCCTGAACCTTGTCCGTTCTGGCTACGATTAAGCAGCGAGAGCGAATTCTGCTTCGTCGAGGACGATCTCGTCTTCTTTCTTGGCAGTTATAGGTTTTGCTAGTTTAACAAGTTGGCGCTTGACCTGCAGCTGGTGGCCTGAAACCCGCCAGTCGAAACCAATACACCCCCTAAGGGAATTATTGGTACAAGGCGAATATACATCTTTTTTCTCCAACGGGCAAGCAAAGATATGTTTTTTTGTCCTCTGTGAACCTTAAGCACTACCTGAATACTACTTTTATGATTTTGACAGAAGAAAAAGTAGAGTAAATATACTTTTTCGTTCATGCAGAACAAAAAAGTAGATTTGCACTGATAATTGCCCGTGTTTTGTAAGACTAAATTGAAGTCAAAAGGCCTTGATATGCTATAATTCCATTTCAGAGGTGAGTATGGACAATCCTTTGGTTCTGACATTCGATCTGGGCACCCAGAGCATGAAGGCTCTTCTTCTGGACAAGGAGGGCAACACCGTCCTTTCATCGCAGGTGACGTACGACTATCCTTGCATTCCGACAGATATCCGCGGCAGAGCGGAGCAGCTGCCTGATTTCTATTACGACAGGCTCTGCGAGGCAGGCAAGCTTCTGAAGGAGAAGGACACTCAGAACCTGTTCTCGCACATAATCGCCGTAACGATCACATGCATCAGGGATACCGGCCTGATTCTGGACAAGGACCACAAGCCTCTGAGGAACATAATAGTCTGGATGGATGAAAGAAGGGCCAAAGGGGATCCGAAGCCGCCTCTTCTTCACAAGATCCTGTTTGCTTCGGTAGGAATGACAGAGACCATAGACCTCCTTTACAAGAGCGCCCAGTGCAACTGGATCATGGAAGAGGAGCCCGAGCTGTGGGCCAAGGCCGACAAGTTCGTGATGATTTCATCCTACATGAACTACAAGCTCACTGGTGAGCTGAAGGACGGTGCTGCAAACCAGGTTGGACACATCCCGTTCGACTACAGAAACCGCAGATGGATGAAGAAGGGTCTTTCACGTTGTGTTGCCGACATCCCGTTGGAGAAACTGGTGGATATTGTGGACTCTCCGGGCAAGGTAGGGACAATCAACAAGGAAACCAGCGAACGGACCGGCATTACAGAGGGGATTCCTGTCATCTCCACCGCAACGGACAAGGCATGCGAGGCTCTGGGACTTTCAGTGACAACAGAGGACAAGGCTGCAATCTCTCTGGGAACGGCTTCGACCATACAGTTCTGCAGTCCCCATTATTTTGAACCGTGTCCGTTCCTTCCGTCCTATCCGTCGGCCATGCCGGGATACTACAACGGCGAGTACCAGCTGTACCGCGGATACTGGATCCTCACATGGTTCATCCGCAACTTCTGCAGGGAGGAGAGCCGCATCGCAAAGGAGAGGGGAGTCTCGGTTGAATCCATCCTTGACCAGATGCTTGACGATGTGCCGGTTGGAAGCGGAGGTCTTGTGCTTACTCCACACCTTTCCCCGGGAAACAACAACCCGTTTGCAAAGGGTGTTCTGATGGGTCTTAGCGACTATCACACAAAGGCACATATGTACAGGGCGATAATTGAAGGCATCGACCTTGAGCTCTACCATGCGATGCTCAGGATGCAGAGGCGCTCGGGACAGCATATCAAGGAGCTCTACATAGCAGGCGGTGGTTCTGTCAGCGATATCATTGTCCAGATCTGCTGCGATGTTTTCGGTCTTCCGGTCAAACGGGTGCAGACTCACGAGGCAAGCGGTCTGGGTTCTTCGATAGCCGCTTTTGTTGCGATGGGAGTGTTTTCATCGTATACGGATGCCGTAAAGAGCATGGTTCACGACAAGGATGTTTTTGAACCCAACATGGAGAACCACAGGGTCTACATGGAGCTCTACAACGACGTATACAAGAACATCGAGAAGACCAATACAAAATATTTCAGAAAGCTGCGTAAGTTCGGAAAGGAAGTGTAGGCAATCAGAACTTGTAGTCGCGGGCTTCACGCTGGGCCTGGCGGCTGAGGTCGCGTTCCTTGATTGCTTCCTTCTTGTCGTGCAGGGCTTTTCCTCTGCACAGTGATACCTGCATCTTGACGAGATTTCCCTTGAGATAGACCTTGGTCGGAACAAGGGTGAGACCCTTTTCCTCTACCTTGCGTCTGAGGCGTTTGATTTCCTGCTTGTGAACAAGAAGACGGCGGTTTCTGTCAGAGACATGGTTGAAGATGGAGCCTTTGTCGTAAGGCTGGATTGTGAAGCCGATCAGGACCATCTCGTTGTTCTCGATCTTGACATATGAGTCGGTGAAGGAGAAGCGGCCGGCGCGGATGGATTTGACCTCGGTTCCCGCCAATGACATGCCGGCCTCGAGGTCTTCCAGGACCTCGTAGTTGAAGTAGGCCTTCTTGTTGGTCTGTAGCAGCTTTATCTCAGGTTTTCTGTTTTCCATATTCAATCCCAGGCGATTCTGAAGCCCATGAAATCGCTGCAGAGGCTTCTGTAGGCGCTTCCGACGGAATAGCGGTCGACTGTGCCGACTGTATTCACGTAGGAGCCGCCCTTGACGACTATATCGCACTGTGTGTCGTAATTTCTGAGGATGGCCCTTGCGTTGTCAGCCGCATTGTTTCTGAGGGTTCTTGCAAGGGGGACCAGATCTGTGTCGGTCATTTCCCAGACTCCGCCGAGCATTGCGGCAGGAGCGTTCTCAGCTTCGTAAGGGACAAGGGACTTCTGATAGCCGTCTTCCGGATCTGAGAGGCTGGCTGCAATCCACTGGTCCTCGGTGGGAAGATAGACGTTTCTTCCGGTCTCTTCGGACAGCCATTTGCAGAATGCCTTTGCGGCATGGTAGCTTACGTTCCTCACCGGGCGGTTTCCGGTGACGGAAGTGGAGATTGTAACGCCGTCCAGATAGTAGTCATCCACAAGACCCTGGGCCTTGAGGCTTTCCTTGTTGGATGCGTCCCACATCGGGTTTGCCTTGACGAACTGGGAGTACTGGTTCTCAGTGACGCAGTAGGCGCCGATGTTGAACTTGTCGGTGTGTGTCTCAAGTCCGGCTTCCAGAACCTCAGGGTATGATGCCTTGACTGTCTTTCCGTTGGAGAAGTCGGCCTCGTCGATTGCAAAGCCTTCGACTGTAAAGCCGTTGGCCTTCAGGCTTGTCTTTGAGGATCCGACTGTTGGGTTGTTCTCAGGTGAGGCTCCGATGGTCGAATCTCCATCGAGGATCTGGTAGGGGACGATGGTGTTCAGTCCGATGATCGAGACCGCGTTGCGGGCATCGTCGTACATCTCCTTCGATGTGACGAAGAAGAGGGCGGCCTCGAATGCCTTTGTCTGTCTGTTGAAGTCGCTTCCGACTATGCTGCTTGCATAGGATGTGTACAGGCCCGGATAGCGGTGGACCGTATCGTACTCCAGGATGGCGCTGTAAAGGCTGACGTCATCGAGGAACTCTTTTGTCAGGGCCTCGAACGCCTTCTGGTTGATGGACGCGCTGCTGTGGACCTTCTGGGTTCTGGGGAAGAGCCAGTTGAGAAACACGGGATGGCCCACTTTCATGGTCTGGCTGTCGATTTCCTCGCCATTTACACGGAACGAGACATCGTGGCTTCCGCTTGCAATCTTTCTGGTAAACGGTGTGCCGCCTGCATAGGTGTCGTCAACATAGACTGCAACCGTTCCGGCATCGCTTGTGAATGTCACACGTTTGGAGCCGTGGATGATGTCCGGGAGGAAGCAGACAAGGAAGATGATAAGGACAATGGCCAGTGCGTATGCGCAGGTGAGCCAGAGGCCCGGCTTGAGGCCGAAAAGAGGCTTTATCTTTACAGGTTCTACCTTCGGTAGGTCCTTGGACTTCTTGTAAAATTTCATGTCTCAAAGTTAACTGTATTGGCGATTGTTGTCAACAAACGCATTTGTCATTATAATTTCGGCTATGGATCGATTCTTTGACAGAGTTCAGTCATTTACGGAAAGAAGACTTACAAGGCGCAAGGCCAAGAAACTTGCGGAAAAACAGAACAGGACATTTCTCAGCGAGATACTGAGCTGGATCGACGCCATTCTGTTCGCCGTTGTCGTCGTTTTCCTGGTCAACCAGTTCTTGTTCCAGTTCTTCGTAATTCCTTCTCCGTCAATGCTGGAGACCCTCCAGATCCAGGACAGGGTGCTTGTCTCGAAGCTCACATACGGAATCGAGACCTTCCCTCAGGGTCCCAAGATCCTCGACTCCAGAATCCCCGACCGGGACGACATAATAACATTCTACAACCCACAGTACGAGAGCAAGGGGCCGTTCTTCAACATATTCAGCCAGATCCTGTACATGGTCACGTTCTCTCTGGTGAACATCGATGTCAACGAAGACGGATCCATGCGTGAGAAGCTTCTTGTAAAGAGAAGCGCGGGAGCTGCGGGTGATACCGTGACGTTCATCGACGGTGATGCCTATTTCAAGTACGCCGGAACCGGCGAGTATGTGAACGAGTCCGAGTTCAGGGCACAGAACGGTCTGGCAACCGCTCCACATACGACAATCGAGGACAGGGCATACACATGGTACAAGGCAATGGGAAGGATCAACGGTCTTTCCGAGGCCGGGGTATCGTCAGGCAACATCCCCAGGCATCTTGTCTCCGATTACCAGGCTCTGGACCAGTCGGTGTCCTTCTATGACTACTATTGCTACAACAAGGAGACCGCTGTGGGTCAGATGATGGGCAATCCTGCCGATATGCAGGCAAGAAGCCTGTGGGCCAAGTACCAGAGCGGTGTCTATGTTCCCGAAGGCCATGTCCTCCCGCTGGGAGACAACAGAGACAACTCTCAGGACGGAAGATACTTCGGACCTGTTGATGCGAAGACCGTCAACGGCCGTGTAGCTTTCCGCATCTGGCCGCTCGGCAGGGTCGGTTCTCTGCTTGACAAGTAACTGATGGTTCAGTGCGCTTTTCTTGACAGTTTCGATTTCTCCAAAGAAACATCAATCTACATCCATGTTCCGTTTTGCCTGTCCAAGTGTGCTTATTGCGCCTTCTATTCGCTTTCAGGCTGCCGTCAGACTGAAATGGATGCTTATACAGACCGGCTTGTGAATGAGATCCTTGAGGTGAACCGGCATATGGACGGCCGCCCGTATTGCACGGCGTTCATAGGAGGAGGGAATCCCGGATGCCTTGGGCAGGAGCGGCTTTCAAGGATTGCAGATGCCGTATGTGAGAACGGAAGACCTGCCGAATTCAGCACGGAGATGAATCCCGAAAGTCTTAACGGGGAGTTTTTCCCGTTATTCGAAAGTCATTTCACCCGACTTTCCATGGGCGTCCAGAGTCTGGATCCAAAAGCTCTGGAATTTCTGGGAAGGAATTCCGACCTTGCCTCCACCCTGAGGGGCCTTGAGCTATCCCAGAAACTCCATGTCCGGTACGGGACAGACCTCAGCTATGATCTGATCACATGCCTTGGGTCCTGGCATGACGAGCTTTCGGATGTCAGAAAAATAGTGAATGAATACCCGTCAGACCATCTGAGCGTCTATGCCCTTACATTGGAGGAGAACACTCCGCTGTACAGGCGAAATCCGGTTCTCCCCGATGCGGACGGACAGTATTCAATTCTAAATGGAATATGGGATTATCTTGAAAGCCTTGGCTTTGAACATTATGAGGTCTCGAACTTTGCAAGACCCGGAAAAAGGTGTGCCCACAACTGCCGTTACTGGGCTTATGAACAGTATATCGGTCTTGGACCTGCCGCTGCTTCCACTGCTTTCGGAAAGGACGGGAAGGTGACGCGTCACGTGTTCAGGCCGTCAGTGAAGGACTACGTTGACGGCTATGCAAGAGGGGAGCTTTTCTCCGGTCTTGAGAGCGAGGCTCTGACCGACCGTGAGGCTGCCGAGGAGCAGATCCTGATGGGGCTGAGGTACAAGGGTGGTCTTGACCTGAAACGGCTTTCGGAGAGAACCCACAAGGTTATCGATTCTCGGATAATCGCGGCAATAGAGGGATTTGAGGCCAGGGACGGATTCCTTGTTCCGGATGACAGTGGTCTGATGACGGCTGATGCGGCTGCGTCTCTTATAGTGGACGAACTGTAAGTGGATGTGTTGTATTGACACCAAAAAACCTGCAATGGTATATTTGTAAGGTAGTCTTTTTATATGTAAAGAGGTATATATGTCAGGTCACAGCAAGTGGGCAACCATCAAGCACAAGAAAGGAATTGCTGACCAGAAGCGTGGTCAGAAGTTCACAAAACTCATCAAGGAGATCAGTGTCGCAGCCAGAATGGGCGGTGCAGATCCCGATATGAACGCAGCACTCAGAACAGCCATCCTCAAGGCCAGAGCTGAGAACATGCCGAAGGACAACATCGAGAGAGCCATCAAGAAGGGTTCCGGAGAGATGGGCAATGCAGTGTTCATGGAACTTGTCTATGAGGGATATGCACCTGGCGGAGTTGCCATAATCGTTGATACACTGACAGATAACAAGAACAGAACAGCTGCCGATGTCAGAAGCACTCTGACAAAGCTCGGCGGATCTCTCGGATCCTCCGGTTGTGTTTCATACATGTTCCAGACAAAGGGTGTCATCACCTACGACGCATCCAAGTATTCCGAGGAAGAGATCTTCAACGCCGCTCTCGAGAACGGTGCAGAGGATGTCACCAACGAGGACGGAGTGATCGAGGTCACCACATCTCCGGCAGATTTCGGTGCGGTTCTCGAGGCCATGCAGGCTGCAGGTTTCGAGCAGGACAGCGCTGATGTCAGCAGGATCGCCGACCAGACCGTCACACTGGACAAGGAGAAGGCCCAGAAGGTCATGAACATCGTCGAGCGTCTTGAGGACCTGGATGACGTCCAGAGCGTTGCAACTAACCTGGAGCTTCCGGACGATTTTGATGAAGAGTAATTGATATGCATGTTCTTGGCATAGATCCAGGAATAGCCAATACGGGCTGGGGCATCCTCGACTTTGTCGGGCAGAGGTTCCAGCCTGTTTGCTATGGAG
>CADBOI010000178.1 GCA_902796335.1 uncultured Spirochaetales bacterium | reverse complement strand
GTGACACCTACTTTCTACAGAAAAAGTGTTTTTTGGTCAATGGAGTTTGTTATTTTTCTTTACAGTTTGTTGCTATTATAACAAATAGAGACAGTTTAGTAACAACATAGGGATTCAATTCTTTTTTCAATTATTGGAAGTGGACATGAAGACTGTTGCTTCCGTGGCATCGACAGCAACACTGTCCACGCCGGATCCGACTATGCAGCATTCTCCTCTTTTGAGAACAAGCTCACCGTTGACTTTGGCCTCTCCACGGGTGCAGAGAAGGATCCTGGGTGCGGGAATGGAATTAACGAACGATCCGTTCTCCATCACCGTCAGAGTGAAGCCTCCCTCACAGACAAAGTGTTTTCCGCCTTTGTCCACAACGCTCTCCATGGGTCTGGGAATATAAGTTCCGGGCTCCATGACCTTCTCAAGCTCATCAAGGTCCACATGCTTGGGAGTGAGACCACCGCGCAGGACATTGTCCGAATTGTTCATCAGTTCAACACCGTTTCCATATATATATGCATGCAGGATACGGGGTTTGAGATAAACGGCTTCGCCAACCTTCAGATGGATTATGTTCATAAGAAGCGGAGAGAATACTCCCGGATCTCCGAAATATCTGTCTCCAAGCTCCAGAACGAGGGTTCTCACGTCCTCGGAAAGAAGGTCTGCGTTCTTCAGAAGCTCTGCTTCTCCGAAAGACAGTGTTTCAGGATCCATTCTGTAAAGCTTGTCAAAAAGACCTGAAATTATTCCGATTTCGGAAAGATATTCTTCAAATAGATTCGGAACTGCGGTTTTCAGCATCTGCCGAGCCTGTTCAAACGGTCTGAAACCACACATTGCTGTCATGGGCGTCAAAGCATAGGCCATCTCGGCTTTCTGGTTTGCATCCTGATAGTTCCAGAGCTTTCTGTCCACAGTCCTGCGCTTCTCCTCCTCGGCGGCATAGCCTGCTTTGGCCTGGACTGCATCCGGATGACACTGGATGCTGAGGCAATGGGCTATGGCAAGGACCTTCATGAGGAACGGGAAGTTCTCCGATGTGAAGCCGCAGAAGGAAGGATCCTCATCAAGAACATCACACAGACGGCGGCCTGTTTCCTCGACAACGGCACTGCCCTGTCTGTTCGCACCAATCCACATCTCGGCCATGGGTCCGTTCTTCTCGATCGAAAGAAGATCGGCTATGAAATCCTCGTTTCCCCAGGCATAGTCCTTGACTGCCGGGACAATCTTGTAAATACCGTTCATTTCTCGCTTTCCTCGAATCCGACAGTCTCTTTCTGATGAACATAGGAAATAGTGACTGCTGCGAAAACTATTTTCCACAGATATGACAGGAACATGAATGAGAACATCAACGTGGCCAGAGAACCGTATATCAGCGAGTACTTCACCGAATACTTGACCACGAAGCTGAAAATATAGCCCAGGATGTATATTCCGACCGTACCGAAAGCAGAACCTATGATGCCCGAGCGGAAATTCACCGGTCCGTGAGGGATAAGGACAATCATTGCCATCAGGATACCGAAGATGGTGACCACCTGGATGGCATGTTTGACCAGGATCTCAACGAAACTGAGTTTCATCTGTCTGAAGCGCAGGACAAGGAAATTGAAACGCCCCATCAGAAGCACGGTAAGGACGATTGCAGCTATTCCAAGGCCTATTATTCCCGCGTACTTCAGGTACCTGACTATGGGATTGCCCTCCCTCTTTGTATGATAAATCTTGTTGAAGACAGCAAATATCTTGTCCACAAGCAGGACAAACGTTATTGCGAAAGATATCATGCTGACTATGCCCAGACCCATGGCGTTCTCCGTGAACGTATTGAGATAGGCAATCAGCGTGTTTCCGGTCTTCTCCCCGAATGTTTTGAGAACATATTCACCCAAGGCCGCTGCCACGGGTTCAATCACACCGAAACGGTTGAGGATGACATAGACTACGGCAATACAGGGAACCACCGCTATGAGGGTCGAATAAACCATGGCGTCGGAAAACAATGAGGAAGAGTTCTCGCCAAACTGTTTGAAGAAACATTTGACCAGGCTGAAAAAACCGACTTTGTTTTTGTTAGCGCCTTTTGATCCAGACATCCGTGACATCAGATATGGGCTTCAAGCCAATCGGCCAGAATCCTGTATACTTCCTTTTTGTTCGTCTCGTTGAGCAGTTCATGTCTGGCTCCGGGGATGAGCTTCAATGTCACATCGGCAATTCCGGCACCGGTGTAAAGCTGATAGACCTTTCTCACTCCCTTGCCCATATCTCCGACAGGATCCATCTCTCCGCTGATGATCAGAAGAGGAAGGTCCTTGGGGAGCTTCTGCGCATTCGTTCTGCTGTTCGCATACTCGATACCGGTAAGCAGGTCGTAGAAGAACCCGTTCGTGCACATGAATCCGCACTTCGGATCCTTCACGTACTTCTCAACTTCCTTGGCATCACGCGAAAGCCAGTCAAAATCAGTTGCAGTGGGCTCAAACGCCTTGTTGTAGGCCCCGAACGAGAGCTTGTTCATCTTGATTCCGGGAGACTTTGTACCGTTCTTCCGGATTTCGCCCTTGCAGATCATCTTTCCGAGCTTGCCGACAATACCTTTTCCGCAGCCGGTTCCCATGATGATGACACCGCTGTAGAAATCGGGATGCTTGACCATAACGGTCCTTGCAAGGAAACTGCCCATGCTGTGGCCCATCAGGAAGGTTGTGTTGACATACTGCTGTGAAGTGATGAAGTTCGCAAGCTCAAAAGCGTCATCGGCAACGCGGTTCCAACCATCGTTTTCCGCGAACCAGCCGATCTCATCCTCTGTTGCTGTTGCTCCATGGCCTCTGTGGTCTGCGGCGAAGACCGCAATACCCAATTTATTTAAATATTCCGCAAATTTGGCATATCTGTCGCTGTGTTCAGCCATGCCGTGGAGAATCTGCAGAAAAGCTTTGATTTCAATGTTTGGAGAAGGCATCCAGAGGTTATATGCAAGTCTGTGACCATCAGAACAGATGAAGACATTATCTGCCATATAAACCCCCAATGATATATCCCGAAGTGCCTCCGGGAAAGTACAATATATATAAAAACCTATACAGGTATGCTATTAACATAATATTATGACAGGAAATACAATTGCAACCTGAGATTGCGAACAAAAGGTAGAAAAAAAAAGTTTTTATGAATGAAAAACTATCTTTTTCTTAACATATGTTTAGGATTGAACAATATAAGGTTGTGGTAGGATAAGTTTATACAATGATAGAAATAAAAGACGAAAAATTCCTGATTGTCGCAAGTGACGTCCACAGTGACGACCAAGCCTTCGAACTGCTGTCCGAAAAGGCGGTGAGCGAAAGCTGTCTGGGATTCCTTTATGCGGGGGATCTGAACGTGGAAAACTGCATCATCTCATCGCTTCTGCAGTATAGAAACTTCCTTTTCATCCCGGTTCAGGGGAACTGCGACAACAAATGGGAATGGACGGACCTGGGAATCGACCTTCCGCTATACAGGACATGCTCCTTCGGAGGCCTGAAGATATTCATATCACACGGTCATCTGTACAGCGATCCAGAGTCTGCAGGGCTGTCCGATGCAGACTATGATGTAGTGATAAACGGACACTCCCACGTCAATGACATCAAAGAGCAAGTCGTTGATAGTAAAAGAATTATTTTTCTAAATCCGGGTTCTCCGTCACGCCCCAGAGGTTACAGCAAACCGTCCTACGCAAGAATTGTCTTCAAAAATGACGGCTCAGTTTCTTTTGAGATCCGCGCTCTGAACGGCGATGGTGTTCTTTCTCACAAAACTGTATCTTTCCATCAGGCTGCGGTAAGGAACGATTGAACTTTCGTTATGGTTGCTGTCCGGGTCTATGTAGAAATGCTCGGGCAGAATCTCTGCCATGTCACCCAGCATGTTGAAGCCAAGAGCCAGATTGATCTCATAAATAAGTCTCCAGCACTTCTCTCCTAAAGTAATTATATTCTCTGCAAGGACTTCAGATCCAGAATATGCTGAAATCATATCGGCCAGCATTTTTGGTTTAACCTGCTTTATTACCGATTTCGGAAGGAATCTCTGACGTAGTCCAAGATATTTTATCCGTTCTGAAACGGTTGGAACCACCAGAGAGGAAGACACGCCGTAGCTCTGAAGACCCATGACTATGTTCTCGTTGACCACAGCCCAGTCCGCATGGTCGCATCTGGCAAGAGTGCTGTCTATCTCGAAGAAGTTGGAGAACCAGAATCCCATGCAGTCTGAGACGCTCTGTGCCCAGGCACCCCTGTAATCATACGGACCGCATTCTATTCCCCTGATGGTATATGCAAAGCTGTCGTCCTTATAGGCCTGTCCCAAGGCATAAGTACCGAAGCTCAGCGGTTCTCCCGGTCCTATACGTCTGGCGATCATCTCGATCAGGGGAAGTACCTTGGAATTGTCCTTGAAACTGAAATCAGGTTCGAGGATGTTTATGAGACCGCAGGAAGTGGCCTGGCTTGCCCAACCCATGACATTGCCGGTGGAGACAGGATCCAGGCCGAAGTTCAGACACTGTGCATAGCGCTCGATTATCTTGTCCACATCGAAACATGCGATGTTGGAACCAAGCATGAGGATGGATTCGTAACCGGGAATCAGGATTCCGTCGGAGGTTCTGTGTCTGCAGAGAATCGGACATCCTATGCAGCCTCCGTGCTCCTCCCCATAACGGCGCCTTATCTCGTCCCCGCCCAGATGGAACAGCCTCGGATCGGTTCTCCTGCTGAAATTGAACACAGGTGCCCATCCGTACTTGCCGCTGCGCTTCACAAGCCACGAGGATCCGCTTCTGTGCATCATATGGCAGTATTCGCTGGAGGAGAGGACCTTATCGAAGGAATCCTTGGCTTTCTTTATCTCCTCGTCCCTTCCGGTTCGCTCGAACGCCGTGTCGAATCCCGTTATGCACAGAGCCTTGATGTTCTTGTAGCCGAAAAGGCATCCCAGTCCTCCGCGTCCTGTGAAGTTGCCTTCGCAAACAACGGTGGCGTAAGGGACCTTCTGCTCGCCGGCAGGACCTATGGACAGGGCCGTTGTCATTGGACCAACCCCGGCAAGGGCCTCGATCTGGCTTACGGTGTAGCCGATGAAGACTTCGGAAACATTGTATGTGACGCCGCTTTTCTTGATGTCAATGACGGTGGGCCTTCTCAGACGGCCGGTGATGATCATGGCACAGTAGCCAATGGCCTCCAGCCGCATTCCCACGGTGTTTGTGCAGACGTTGAAGCACAGGGTTCCCGAAACGGGAGACCTGAAGGCTATGCTCACTACCTCTGATCCGGGCATGCCCGAGTTGCTCAGTGCGGATGATGTGACGACAATGGGGTTGTTGGCCTCATACGAGGATCTGTCCTCGACATCGGCTCCGGCGAACTCGGCCCACAGCCTGGCGGCAAGTGCCGGTCCGGAAACATAGCAATCAAGATATTTTTCGGGGATTTCCCAGTCGTAATGGGTCTCGTCGGACAGATCCAGGACCAGAGCCTTTGTATTCCTGCGCTCCACAATCCCTTCGGCCGGCAGTTTGTCGTCCAGAGCTTCAAGCTTTTCCTTAAGCAACGCGATGTTCACGGCAATACCTCTATCAAGTTGAAGATTCTCCGGATGCAGGACCGAATGTGACTGCATCGAACACACATACCTTTCCACACCAGCTGCAGGCTGCGCAGAGCTTGTAGTTCGTCAGCTGGGGAACCTTTCCGGAAAACGGCCTGGTGATTATCCCTGCCGGGCACATCTCGTAGCATTTTCCGCAGAATCTGCACTTGTCCGGATTGAAATGCGGAATCATCCAGAATCTCTTGCTTTCGTGGTTCGGAATGTTCCCGTCCTGGTCTATGACGGATGAGCTGGTGCAGACACGTGAACAGGCTCCGCAGCCAATGCAGTAGTCGTCATCGATAACATGCAGACGCCCGGGACCACCCGAGATGGCCTTGACCGGGCATATGGAAAGGCACATGCCGCATCCGGTACATGTATCAAGAATCTCATACGTCATAGCTGAAATTTATCTTGAATGAACTGCAACGTCAATCTTCATAAACACTGCCGCCGATGAACTCGCGGAGAAGCGAATCGCTCGGAACAATGGATGACCTTATGGCGTGGATGTTCTCCAGGAAAGCCAGAAGCCTCTGCGCATGGGTATAGGCAACACCCGAATTCGGGCTTACCCCGTGAAGCAGAGGCGTGACAAACGGGGAGATTACTCCGAGCTCATAATCCAGAGCGCTGTTGAACATGACATCGGCGTTGTTCTGGTTTGGGAAGATGTGCTTCCTTTCGCCGCGTGCAACGCTGGGCCACATGAGAAGAGTCTCCTCGGCGCTCGTGCTTCTTGTCATGTAGTCGCGGAGAATCCTTCTGAGCATGCGGTCGTCCGTCGTGGAGACGCGGTTGCAGTCATCCATGTTCAGCTGTGTCAGAGCCGAGATATATACCTTGTACTCATATTTGGGATCGACCTTGGATGTGATCTTCGGATTGAGACCGTGCAGACCCTCGATCACGAATATGGTTTCCTCGTTCAGCCTGATGGGCTTGTTTAGATAGTAGGTGCTCTTTGTCTGGAAGCTGAAATGGGGAAGGTCCACTTCCTTGCCTGCGAACAGGTCCTCCATGTTCTTCTCGAACATGTCGATGTTCAGGGCATCGATGGTCTCCAGATCCCGGTTTCCATCCTCGTCCAGAGGGGCTTCATCAGGGGTTTTGTAATAATCATCCAGGGAAATCCTGATGGGCGAATGTCCCAGAAGCACCAGCTGCTCGCAAAGACGTTTTGCGAACGTCGTCTTTCCTGATGAAGACGGACCTGCTATGAAGACAGCCTTTGCGCCTCTCTTATGGATGTCGTCCGCGATGCTTGAGAGCTTTCTTCTCTGGAAAGACTCGGAAAGGCGCACATACTGTTCGATGGTCTTGTCCGCAATCCTGTCGTTCATGTGGCCGACGCTCTCAACGTCAAGAAGTCTTGCCCAGAGGCGGTTGTCCTCGAAAACGGAGAAAAGCTTGTTGTTGTCCTTGAAGGTATCGACCTCACAGATCTTGGATTTGACGGGATATCTCAAAAGCATTCCGTGGTCGCCGTATTTTCTCAGCTCCCAGACACCCATGACGCTTGTGTTGTTGACGATCGGTTCATAGGCGATGTTGTAGTAATCCCGGATCCGGTACATGTCCACGGATGGCCTGTTCATGGACTTTATAAGGCGCACGGCGTCAAGATAGCCCTTGTCGGAGAGCACCTTGACTGCATCCTGGAGGGACAGTGTCACATATTCGATGTCCAATTCTTCCGAAACGATCTTCCTCATCTCGGAGGCCAGAAGCTCAATCTCTTCATCGCTGACAGCCTTCCAGTCCTTGAAATTGAAGTAGAATCCGTCTCCGAGGGAGTGCCCGATGACAAGTCTGCGTTCGGGAATCACCAACCTGGCCGCATAGGACAGGAGATAACAGATGCTGTGTCTGTAGATCCTGCGTCCGAAGTCGTCGAAGGCATGGACGGGCTCCACGGAGCATGACATTGAAACGGGAGTCCCGTTGGGTTTCAGCTCGCCGTTGATGAGAACTCCGACAACCGGGTTCTGTTCGTATTTCTGAGTCCCCTCGGACATTTCTCCGGCCTTGATAAGAATCTCCATAGCGGAGGAGAAGGCCGGCATTGTGATTATCTTACCGTTTACAGACAGCTTTATTTCTCTCATGAGTAAAAGTATCCACTCAAAACGGTCAAAAAACAAGGAATATAAAACCTCGTCAAGGGCAAGACAAGTGCCTGACGGCACCCTTGACCGGATTGTAATCGGGTTATTAGTGGTGAATAAAACCTCGTCAAGGGCAAGACAAGTGCCTGACGGCACCCTTGACAAGGTTATTTTCACGGGAAAAATTACATTATTTCCCGTGAATGTGCTTCATCTCTTCGAATTCGTGGGCGATGCGGGCCTTGCATCTTCCGCAACCCGTGCCGAAGCCGGTGATTCTCTGGAGGTCCTCAAGAGTCTTTGCCTGATCGGTTGCAACCAGGTGCTCGATCATCTGGTCCGTGACGCCCTTGCACTCGCAGAGGATCTTGGCAACGGACTTCTTGTACGGATTGTCGCGACCGTTCTTCTCCAGATAGTCGTCGATGGCGGCTCTGAGGGCCTTGTCGCCCAGGACCGAGCAGTGGAACTTGTGCTCGGGAAGTCCGCCGAGGGCATCGGTGATCATGTCGGGAGTGATGTTGTAGGCCTTCTCAAGGTCCATGCCTTTGACCAGCTCGCTCATCATGGATGTGCTGGCAATAGCACTTGCGCAGCCGTAGGTCAGCCATCTGATGTCGGTGATCTTGTCATCTGCGACCTTGATTCCGACCCTCATCTGGTCTCCGCACGCGAGCGAACCGACCTCTCCCACTGCATCGGGCTCCCAGTTCTCATCCTTCTTCCAGATGTTCCTGGGATTCATGAAATGATCTTTGACTGTATCCGTGTAGACCCACTGGGCCATGAAGCTATCCATTTTCACCTCTATCGGGCAATGCCCTTCAGGTCATCTTGTCGAGATGGCTCTGAGTTTTTCGATAATCGGAGGCAGAACCTCCAGAACATATTCGACATCCTCCATGGTGTTGAACCTTCCGAAGGAGAATCTGATCGATCCATGTGCAAGCTCCACATCCAGACCGCCGGCAAGAAGGACATAGCTGGGCTCGAGAGACCCCGTCGCGCAGGCGGATCCTGTCGAGACCGCGATTCCGTTCATGTCCAGCATGAGCAGGATGGACTCACCCTCGACATTCTCGAACGAGACATCGAGCGTTCCCGGAAGACAGAACTCATGGTCCTGACATCCGTTGACCACAACATGCGGAACCTTGGCGAGAATGCCTTCCCTGAGGGCTTCGCGCATCTTCCAAAGGCGCCTGTTCTCCTCCTCCACGTTCTCCATGGCGAGCTTTGCGGCGACTCCGGTTCCGTAGATGCTGATGGTGTTGTAGGTTCCGGCTCTTCTTCCGTGCTCCTGTTCACCGCCGTGTACAAACGGCATGAACGGTGCGCCCTTTCTTGCGAACAGGATTCCCACACCCTTGGGGCCGTAGAACTTGTGTCCGCTGCAGGACAGGTAGTCGAGCTTCCATTCCTTGCATGACACCTTTATCTTTCCGATGGCCTGAGTCGCATCGGTATGGAAAAGGGCTCCGTAACTGTGCGCGATGCGTGATGCCTCGGCAACAGGCTGGATGGCTCCGGTCTCGTTGTTTCCCGTCATGACGGACACAAGGACCACATCCTTTCCCATGAGCTTCTCAAGTTCGTCGAGCTTGATGCGTCCGTCGGCGTATACGGGAACCTGGTCCACCTGGATTCCGCATTTTCTGAGATAGCTGACAGTCTCGATGATCGACGGATGCTCGATTGTTGTAGTGACAATCCTGCCGCCGCCTCTTTTCTCAATCAGCGACCTGGCAATCATGAAGACCGTGTTGTTGGCTTCCGAGGCACCGCTTGTGAATGTTATCTCATCGGCATTGCACTGCAGAAGGCCGGCAATGTTGGAACGTGCGTTTTCGACAAGTCTGCTCGCCTCACGGCCGAAGCTGTGCATGCTTGAGGCGTTGCCGTAGACAACCGGTTCGGCCTCCGAAATCGCCTTGATGACTTCAGGAGCCATCTGAGTGGTTGCATTATTATCGAGATATATCAATCTACCCATTTTTCTTCCTACGACTGAAAGTTATATCCGAATGCGATTAACGTCAAGGGCATGGAGTTAAATTTATCTAACAGCTAGGATTTCCCAGTTTCCGAACGGCTCGAGATCCGTCATTCTGGCTTTGAAACCGAAAATCCTTTCGTAATCCTCAAGTTTCACATCGTAAAGCGACCTGGCCGCTTCCCCCATGAGAAGAGCGATGTAGATGTTGTCGCCGTTGAACGCAAGGGAAGCACCGTAGCATCCGGGAACCTCTAGAGCCCGCTTTATCAGCCAGTCTATCTCGGGACAGGAGAGCTCGAGGTCATCGCGTATGAGCTTTCCGACCTTTGTCAGGCTTCTTCCTATCTGTGCGTGGTCCTTTGCCGGGAACAGCTTCTGCATGGAGTTTGCCGCAAGACGGTCCTCAAGGACGGCAGCGCAGATCTTCCTGGACTCCTCGTCGAGCGGGATGGTCCTGTCCTTCAGGTCGTTGATCGGCAACTCCTTCAAAGAACGGTTGTAGATTGCCCTGAGCTTTGAAAATGAATCCCTCACCTGTATATGCTTGTGGTTGATCTCCTCCCTCATCGCGGTAGGCGGAATCCTGCAGTCCACAAGAAGCAGACTGCATCTTTCCCTGTCAAACGGATCATCCATCATCTCGTATTTCAGACTGTCGATGTCAAACAGGACATAGCGGCCTTTCTCCGCCGCGAGCATTGTGAGGATGGTGCTGAACTTGGTGAGCTCTCCGCAGAAACCCGTGCAGTTGCGGTAGCATTTGAAGGCGATGTCCCTGTCGCTCATCTCGAAACCGATGAGCTTCTTCAGAGCCATGAACACCCCGATGCTGACAGCCGCGGCAAGAGTCGCTCCGTCGTTCTTGAGTATTGATCCTTCGAGCCTGAGACCGAACGGGCTGACTTTGATTTCGCTTTCGGCCATCTGCTGAAGGATGCCTTTCACGTAGTTGGCCCACTTGTCTTCCTTGCGGTACTTCAAGGAAATCGGCGAGAAATGCTTTTTGTCTCCGGTATAGCTGTTGAATACATGGATCTGGTTGTCGGGACTTTCAAAAAGATTGACTATAAGTTCCTGGTCGTTTGCGCAACACAGGACCTTTCCCTGCGAATGAAATGCAAACTCTCCCAGTATGGTTGTCACGCCCGGAACTCGCACCACAACCTGTGGAGTCTGACGAGGCTCTACTCTTCCCAAATTCGTGTCAGTCACGTTTAACCCAAAATCCTTTATAACCGAATGTTATATCACAAAAGCAAATATTGCAATCGAAATCTTTTTATGCCAACACGTTAGAATTTTATATAAAAAAATACCCATGGCGGTTGCCATGGGTAATCAGGAAATTTGGTTTCCTTACTTGGACTGCATTCCGTAGCGCTTGTTGAATCTCTCGACTCTTCCTGTCGAGTCAACCAGCTTCTGGGTGCCTGTAAAGAACGGGTGACAAGCTGAGCAAATTTCAACCGTGAGGTTCTTTGCTGTTGTCTTTGTC
>CADBOI010000177.1 GCA_902796335.1 uncultured Spirochaetales bacterium | reverse complement strand
GATTTATGCGTATAAGGAAGGTATGTCAGAGACAAGGAAGATGGAGCTGCTTTCCCCCGGCGGAAGCATTGAGAAGATCAGAACAGCATTCACATACGGAGCCGATTCCGTCTATTTCGGCCTGAAGGATTTCTCGCTGCGCACAAACGCAAAGAATGTGGAGTACGGAACCCAGGACGAGCTGCGTGACATAAAGAAGCGCTTCGGCGGAAAGTACTACTGCACTGTGAACATCTACTTCCATGAGGACGACATCACAAAGCTTCAGGGCAAGCTGGATGAGATAGCAGACTATCCGTTCGACGCATTCATCCTCTCGGACATAGGAATCCTTGATATCCTGCGTTCAAGATTTCCGAATGCGGAATATTCTCTGTCCACACAGGCAAGCTGCATCAACTCACGCTCGGCCAAGATCTACCACGACATGGGCTTTAGGAAAGTCATCGTTGGTCGCGAGACCCCGCTTAAGGACATCCGGAAGATCAAGGATGCGGTACCAGATCTTGAGATAGAGGCATTCGTCCACGGGGCCATGTGCATGGCCTACTCCGGACGCTGCTTTCTGTCGTCCCACCTTGCAGGCCGAAGCGGCAACTACGGAGACTGCGCACACACATGCAGATGGAACTACCGCCTTGCATTGGAGGAACAGGAGCGCCCGGGCCGCTACTACCCCGTCCTTGAGGAGAACGAGTGGACCACCATCATGTCGTCCAAGGACCTTTGCATGATCGACCATCTGAAGGACCTGCGCGACGCCGGAGTCGATGCCCTGAAGATAGAAGGACGAATGAAGAGCGTCTACTATGTGGCCTCAGTCACAAGAGCATACCGCAAGGCGCTTGACCACCTCTACGATCCGTCCGTGGAATACAAACCATACCGCGACGAGCTTTTCAACGTCAGCCACAGGGAGTACTCCACAGGCTTCTTCTTCGGACGCGGCCCGATCGATGTGGACGAGGCCGACCCGTTGGTCAACATGGAGGACGACATCAACAAGCCCACCACCGACGGATACCTTCGCGACTACCTCTTTCTGGGAACCATCGGAAAGCAGGTCAAGCCCGGAATCTACGAAGTCGACATCAAGAACCAGATAAGAAACGGCGAGGCCATCGAGTTCATCGGACCGGATGTTCTGTTCATCAAGGACGACAGCGTTTCCGTCCTGGACCAGGATTTCAACCCCATAGACCATCTGGACCACTGCAGAACAGGTTACATCAGGACCGACGCCCCTCTTGCCGAAGGATACATAATCCGCAAGGAAATCAGGCTCTGAGACCCACAGATAGTGCCAAGAACCTCATTTAAGGGCCAAAAAACGCTGTTTTTGCGTTAATAATTGTTGCGTTCCCAATGAGTTGTGATAAAATTCAATCAAATAAAACACACAGGAGGAAAAAACCGATGACAAATCACGACCAGCTCGTTGCACTGTTTGAGACTTACGTTCAGGAGAACCAGAAGTTCGAGGAGAAGGGAGTCAAGGCTTCTGCATCAAGAGCAAGAAAGGCCCTGGCCGACATCGCCAAGCTCTGCAAGGCAAGAAGAGTTGAGATTCAGGAAAAGAAGAACCAGCTCGAGGCAAAGTAAGACTTCTTCTAATCCAATCAGTTACCATATGCAACCTGCAATCCTGCAGGTTGTTTTTTTCTGTCCATCGGTGACAGCAGGCTATTACCCAACCGAACCACACTCACAGACAAAATGAAACGCCCGGGATTTCTGTCCCAGGCGTCTCTCACTAACTAAAGGAGGTATGAAAAAAACTGTTGCTCTGCCTTCTATATAGCAAGACGCGTGCCAAGTGGGGAAAAGTTGGCATTTTTGGGCTTATCTAGCGTCATGAGGGCGTTTCAGGCCCCATATGTACCGTTTCAGAGTGAAAATAATGTAAAACAATTGCATCCGGTGTGTAATTTTTTCACACCATCTTAATGTTTCTTCTCGGGGTTCTTGCGGTAGAAGACGGCTGTGAAGCCGGTTGTGGAGACAAGGGCGGATGCGGTCTTCTTGGCCAGGTTGTTGGAAAGGTCCCTGGTCTTCTCCTTGAAGTCCTGGAAACGGACCTTCACAAGCTCGTGGTCCGTAAGGGCGCTGTCCAGAGCCGCCACCACTCCATCAGTGATTCCCTCGTGGCCAACCATGACCACAGGGTTCAGGCTCTGGGCCTGGCTTCTGAGTTCGGCCCTTGTCTTGCTTGTCATCTCACTCTGTCTTGGCATTTATCATGTCCTTGTACTTCGCAGCTACCGCGAAGCGTTTCACTTTCTTGGTGCTGGTCATCTCCAGAGGCTCATCCACAATGAAGACACGCCGGATCCTCTTGTAGGGAAGAAGCTCCTTGTTGACGTTCTCCACTATCTCCTCCATGTGGATCTGCATGGCTCCGACATCCGGGAACTCGCGCTTGGCCTCGTCGGAAGGATGGATCAGGCATGCTACACCCTCCATCTTCAGCTTCTCGTCGGCCATGTAGCCCAGGACGCAGATCTGGTCCACATCGTAGTAGAGCTGGAAGTGGTCCTCGATCTCCTCTGGGAAGACGTTCTTTCCACCTTCTGTGACTATTATGTTCTTGGCCCTTCCTGTCAAGTAGACAAAGCCGTCCTTGTCCATATAGCCGACATCGCCCGTTCTGAGCCAGCCGTCCTTGTCTATGGTCTCGGCCGTGGCCTCGGGGTTCTTGTAGTAGCCCTTCATCACATGCTTTCCGCGGGTGATGATCTCGCCGTTGCCCTGCTCGTCCTTGTTGATGAAGCCGATCTCGACGCTCGGGAACGGCTTTCCGATGCTGGAGTAGCGGTAGGAATAGGCGGGGTTCAACGTCACTATCGGGCTGGTCTCGGTGAGGCCGTAGCCCTGGATGAAGTCCACGCCCAGCTGGTTGAAGCCCTTGAAGGTCTCGGCGGGAAGCGGGCCTGCGCCTGAGATGCAGATCCTGTTGTCGGCAAGCGAGACCTTGTCCCTGATTCCGCGGAAGACCACACGGCCCGGATTCAGACCGGTTGTCTGCTTGATGAAGCCGCAGATTCCCATCATGAATCTGACCAGGATGCTGACGAGCTTGCCCTTCTTGTCGATGCCCTTCATGATGGCGCTGAATATCTTGTTGTAGAGCATGGGGACTGCAAGAAGCATGTTCACATGGCCTTCCTTCATCTCCCTGAGGATGGAGGTGACGACAAGGCGCTTTCCGAAGACGGTGTTGCTTCCGTTAGCCATGGACTCGATGAACACGGCAAGCATGGTGTAGGCATGGTGGATGGGAAGGATGGCGTAGAAGACATCGGTGGGCCTGACGTTCATGAAGGCCTGCACGCAGTGAGAGTCGAAGACAAGGTTCTCATGGCTCAGCATGACGGCCTTGGGGGTTCCCGTTGTTCCCGAAGTGAAGAGAAATGCCGCAAGGTCTGAGCTCACAGGTTCCTCGGTCGGCTGGGGGCCCACGTCCGGCAGGTTGAGGATGTAGGTGTCCTCGTGGTTGCGCTGCTCAAGGCAGACCTTGAAGCCGTACTTTCCGTCCTGACCGATTCCCTCGAACCTGTCGCCGTCAAGGAAGATTCCCTTGATCTCCACAAAGTCCACAAGGTGCTCTATCTCGGCATTGGTAAGCGAGGCGTCCACAGGAACAACGATGGCTCCCATGTAGATGATCCCCATGTAGGCGATGGCCCATTCGGGGCTGTTCTTGCCGGTGACTGCGACGCGGTCTCCCTTCCTGACACCCTGTGCGTAGAGCCAGCGCGCGACTTTGTCGAACTGCTCCTTTGCCTCTTTGTAGGTGAATGTGATGTGCTTGGGACTGAAGGCCTCGAAGCATCTGTTGTCGGGAAAGCGCTCGGCGTTGATGTCGAACATCTGGGCAAGCGAAGGCCACTCGGAATCAAAGTATTTGCCACGATACTGGTCGAGATACCTCCAGGGCATCTGATCCAGGCTGTTTTTTCTCATTTTCAATCCTTAAAGCGACCGATAGTTAGTAATAACTAGCCATGGTCACTTTCCACCAGTCGCTGGAAGAATAGCAGACAGATGCACGTATAGCAATAGTTTGGCGCATTTTGTTGATTATTTTTGACATTTTTCTAATTTTTGTCAAAAACATTTTCAGATCCGTGTTTTTCCGCCATCAAGTGGACAACTGATGGCTGTTGGAGTAGAATTCCAAGGATGCGGTTTCAGAGTTTTGAGCAGGTGATGGAGCACATGGAGAGCTTCACCAACCTGGAGAGGAAAACGGACAAGTACAACACAAGGACCTACCGCCTTGACAGGATGCAGGCGATCATGGAGAAGCTGGGAAATCCCCAGACCTCCTACAGGACCATACACGTTGCAGGAAGCAAGGGCAAAGGCTCCACTGCAAGCTACATGGCAGCCGCCCTACAGGCCGCGGGATTCAAGACAGGCCTTTACACATCCCCTCATGTCTCCGACTACCGCGAACGCTTCACAATCTGCGGAAAGTTCATTGAAGACGATGTCCTGATTTCCGTGGCAGATTCCCTTTTCTCATCACTTGAGGGCTTTTCCTTCTGTGACCAGATGGGAGAGAACAATCCCACTACTTTTGAGCTGTACACGGCATTCGCGTTTCT
>CADBOI010000176.1 GCA_902796335.1 uncultured Spirochaetales bacterium | reverse complement strand
GAAAAGAACTCCGACGATCCTGCTTTGCTTGAAGTAATTCAGAAAGCCCTCGATCAGAGCAAGGGCAGATATCGATGTCCCCCTTGCCGGAACCACAAGAACCACCGGAGCCTCTATGCTTTGCGCAACGGAATAGGAGCTGTTCTCCGTTCCCGTCTCCCCGGTTCCGTCGTAGTAACCCATCACACCTTCAATCACGGTAAGACGCTCTCCGGCGTTCTCATCAAGAAGGTACCTAAGATGATTGGCATCGCTGAAAAACGGATCCAGGTTCGTACATGGAACCCCTGTCACTGATTCATGGAACGTTGGGTCCAGATAGTCCGGACCGCACTTGCAAGCCTTCACCCCGATTCCCCTTCCTTTCAGAAGGGAGAGGATAGCACAGACCGCAGTGGTCTTTCCACTTGAACTGGAGGTACCTGCTATCAGGACACGTGGACATTTCATGTTACTGCCTCCGAAAGCTCTTTGAGGGACCGGACGACTTTCTTCCCCTTTTCGCGGGCATAAGAAAGCAGATCCGCATTTGCCTTGTTGAAATCTCCCACGGGACATCCGCAGTCTATTACAAAGTCCACAGAATCGATGGCCTTTCTGGCTTTCCCGACCAATGATTCCGAAACGGGCATGAACGGCTCAGTGCACAGGACTGTCTGAGCCAGAACGGAGGCCACTGCCATATCGATATCGTTCGGCTGGAGGATGCCGGCTGCAAACGCGATGCCTCGCTTCTGCAGGGCGCGGTAGAAAGGAATCCCAAATCCTCCTCCACCTATGACAAAGCACCTGACCTCACCCATGGGAGCGGAAAGCTCCACATTTCCCAAAAGGGCATTGAACGACCCGTTCTCTATCCCGTAGAGACCGGAAATCGTCTCGTCCGAGAAAATCTCGTCGGGCGTGCCGTATGCGGCGATCCTCTCGCCTTTAACACAGACGATCCTGTCGGAGATGCGCTCTGCAAGGTCTATCTCGTGTAGGCTCATCACTACACTGATTCCCTTGTTCTTAGCCATGTCGGAAAGGATCTCCAGAAGCTCTATCTTGTGTCGGATGTCCAGAAACGATGTAGGCTCGTCCAGGACTATGATCTCAGGCTCCTGACAGATGGCACGGGCAAGAAGCACGCGCTGTCTCTGGCCGTCGCTTATTGCGGTCACATCCTGGTCTGCTATATCCAGGGCGTGGACGATTTCAAGGGATCTCTCCACCACTTCCCTGTCATGGTCTGTCAGCAGTCCGAAGCTCCCCGTATAGGGATATCTGGCTGCCGCGACCATCTCGCGACATGTCATCAATTCAGGACGAACACGTTCGGTAAGGACAACAGCCAGCTTCTTTGCGATATCCTTTCCGCTGAGAAGCCTCATGTTTTTTCCATCTATGTAGACAGTTCCGGCTATTGTTGCCAGATGTTTTGTTATGCTTTTGAGAATCGTCGATTTTCCGGACCCGTTGGGACCGATGAGGGTGACGATCTCCCCTTTTGCCACGGAAAGCGAGATGTCGGATATAAGCGGCTTGCCGTTGTAACCTACGGCCAGGGATTCCAGTCTCAGCTTATCCTTCATTTGCGCGCCTCCGTGACACCATCAGCCAGATGACAATCGGAGCACCGATCGCACTTGTCACCGTGCTGATGGAAAGCTCAGTCGGTGCGAACATGGTACGTGCCGCAAGATCGCACAGAACACAGAAATCGGCTCCGCAGAGGAAGGTCGCGGGAATCATCACAATCGGCTTGTTGGTCTTGTACAGAATCCTGCAGATGTGCGGAACGGCAATTCCCACAAACGATATAGGACCTGCAAACGCAGCGACACAGGCCGAGAGGATTCCGGTTGCAATCACAAGAAGGGTCCTGAACAAACGGACGTTCAGTCCCAGGCTCAGGGCATAACCCTCTCCTATCGCGTAAACGGACATCGGTTTTGACAACATGAAGACGAATATGAAAGTAGGAATGATTATCAGTGCCGAAACCTTCACGCTCAGCCATGTGGAACCGGAAAAGGACCCCATCGACCAGTGGGTCAGGTTCACAATGTCCGCCTCCTTGGCGAAGTTTATCAGAAAATCGGTAATGGCCGAACATATGTAACTTATCATGATTCCTATCACCAGAAGCATGGACATGTTCCTGACCTTGCCGGTGAACAGCAGTACCATGAGCAGAGACAAAAGAGAACCCACAAACGAAGCTATCACCGTGATGGAAAGCGGCATCTGCCTAAACACCCCGGCCATGGCAATGGTGACAATGGCCAGAGTCATCTTGGCGCCGGAAGAGATTCCAAGG
>CADBOI010000175.1 GCA_902796335.1 uncultured Spirochaetales bacterium | reverse complement strand
GCGCTTTGCGGTGTTTTCAGCTCCGATTGCGGCTGCGCAGTTTGTCTTGATCTCGATGATGGTGTCCTCCATCTCGTTGATCATCAGCTTTATCATCTTCTCCGGATCTTCTGCATGGTCCAGAAGAGAGTTGATGTTTGAATTGATTATATCCATAAACCTTGAAAAGACTCCCATAGGACTCCTCCTTAGATTGATTTCGTTTACGCCATCTACATAGCACAGACCGTGCCAAGTTGCCCCCTTCAACGGGTCAATCCGGCTTCCAGATTCTACTTTCTTGAATTTCAGGAGCAAAAAAGTAGAAAAAAACTACTTTTTTCAATCTGTAGATCAAAAAAGTAGAACAAAGGGAACCCGAGTATTGAAAACGGACACTTTAACAAACATAAAAGACCGCTCCATTGTTGGCATTTTTTACCATCTTTGGTATAATCTACCATATGGCAGGATACAAAGACAGTTACATAGGTGAATCCGAGGTTTTTCTGGACTTCCAGCAGCGCATAGCGGATGCCGCGCAGGTGGACAGAAGCGTACTTGTCATCGGTGAGCGTGGAAGCGGAAAGGAAATGGCCGCAAGCCGCCTGCACTACCTGTCAAAACGCTGGCAGAAAAACCTTGTGACGGTGAACTGCGCAGCCCTCGCCCCCACTCTCATAGAAAGCGAGCTCTTCGGCTACGAGCAGGGAGCCTTCACCGGAGCCAACAAGACCAGAAAAGGTCGTTTCGAGGAAGCCCAGGGAGGGACGCTGTTTCTCGATGAGATCGGAAACATCCCGATCCAGGTCCAGGAGAAGATCCTGAGGGTAGTTGAATACGGGACATATGAAAGAGTCGGATCCTCGGTAACCCATGAGGCGGATGTAAGGATCATCGGTGCCACGAATGCTGACCTCAAACAGATGTGCAGGGAAGGAAAATTCAAGGAAGACCTTCTGGACAGACTGAGCTTTGAGGTCATATTCATCCCGCCACTCAGGGAACGTGGCGAGGACATCCTGCTTCTGGCGAACTATTTCGCACAGAGGATGGCCATGGAATGCAACCAGGACATCCCGGTGTTCTCCGAGCAAGTACAGCAGGAGCTTCTGAATTACAGCTGGCCCGGAAACGTCCGAGAACTCAAGAACACAATCGAACGTGCAGTCTACAGAAGCAAAGGGGACATCATCTCCTCGATACAGCTGGATCCTTTTGAGAACCCCTTTGCATCTGGAAACGATGTCCCACAATTAAGGAAATCAGAAAAAACTGGTATTATCTTGTCAAATCAGGCAAGCAAGCAGGAGTTTTCTTTTGATAGTCTTCCGCTTGAAAGCCTTGATAAGACCAAGGATGCTCTGGAAGCAAGCTTTGTACAGCGTGCCCTGAAGCAGGCACAGGGCAATCAGCGTGAAGCTGCCAAGCTGATGCAGATCACCTACGACCAGTTCCGCGGTCTGTACAGGAAGCATGGCAAGCCTCAGGCCTTGGCCTGATCCTTTGTTCCGAGCTTTGCCTTGAGCTCCTCAAGTTCCTTGTCAACGTTTGCGTTGTTCTCCATCTCGGTGAATCTTGACTCGCTCTCATAGGACTTGGATGCCACTGCGGCCTCGGCCTCAAGGCGCTCGACCTTCTCCTCCATCTCGTTGAATCTCTTGATGGCGGCGCTGCAGTCGGTTGCGCTGATCTGCTTCTCGATCTTGATCTTCTCCTTAGCGTGCTCGGCACGTGCTACGAGTGTTCTCTCCTTGGCCTTGACCTCCTCAAGTTTCTCTGTGAGCTTGACGATCTGGGCTTCCTGGCTTGCGCTGATGTTCTTGAGCTCTGCAATCTCTGTCTCAAGGGCTGTGACCTTTGACTGGGCCTTCTGCTTCTCTGCGATTGCCTCACGTGCAAGGTCGTCCTTGCCGTTCTTGACTGCAAGCTGAGCTCTCACATCCCAGCGGCTCTCCGCCTCTTTGCTGGCCTTGAGCTCTTCTTCACGGGCACGGATGTTTGCAAGCATCTCGGCTGCCGAATTCTTAGCCTTTGAAAGGCTGCCCTCCATCTCCACGATGGTGTAGCGGATCATCTTTGACGGATCCTCCATCTTGTCGAGTGCATGGTTCACGTTTGAGCTGAAAATGTCATGGATTCTTTTAAATGCGTTCATTGTCGCGTCTCCTTTATTCGTCGTAATTGCCCGTTGCCGGACACACTCCAAATAGCAGAAACCGTGCCAAGTCACAGATAACATCATAATTCAAAAGAAATTACACAAAAGGCATCACAGGCACTACAATCACCACAAAGACATGTTGGCGAATTTTACCACATAAGAATCTCAGAACCAGCGATGAAGAAGAATCCCGGCGGCGACAGAGACATTGAGAGAGCCTTTGGCTCCTCCCATGGGGATGCTGACGCGGCTTTTGCAGCAGGCAAGGACGGCGGGGCTGATACCGAATTCCTCCGATCCCAAAACTGCTACCCCACGTGGCGGAAATGAGAATTCATTTATTGAAACTCCGCCCAGCTCCAGGGCAATGACCTCAGCAGGATCGAATGTGCTGAGGAAAGAGACAACATCCGCTTCCGGCATGAACGACCAGGGAATCACCGATGTCGTACCCCGTGATGTTCTGAGCGCCCTCATATGGTCCGGAGATGCCGTGCCCTCCACCAGAATTATCCTTGAAATGCCAAAAGCTTCGGCGCTTCTGAATATGGCTCCGACATTGTAGGGACTTCTGATCCTGTCCAGAACAAGGATCTTGTCCTGCACCACTCTGTGCGAGACATCGAGGTTTCCCGACTCGTCCCTGAAATCCCAGTCGGAAGGCTCTGCTCCGAGTCTTGCCAGAAGGTTCTGGCTCATGTCCTCAAGACGGAACGCAAGGGCATCCGGCTCCAGTCCGGAATCAACAGAAGAAAGATCAACAGAAGAAAGATCAACAAGAGGAAAATCCGCCAGCGGAAGGATGTCATTGATGTACTCAAGGTCCACTTCCTGTCCGTTTTTCGATGCAACGGCAGCCTCATGGAGAATCATTGAGATTTTTCTGAGTCTGGTGCGTTCCTTGAGGGTGGAAAGCTTCTTCTTTGTAATCACCGGTTGTCCCCGAAATCGTCGCTATCATCGTCCGAATCGGCATGCTCTTTGTCCGGAGGAAGGACAACCAGGGCAAACTCCCCTTTTACGACCTTCAGCTGTGAGATGACCTCCGATGCAGTGCCGTAGATGAACTGCTC
>CADBOI010000174.1 GCA_902796335.1 uncultured Spirochaetales bacterium | reverse complement strand
CAAGGCCAACGCCGCATTCACTTATTCCGTGCTGGGAGCATTGTTCATAAGTGTCTTCGTCCTTTTTGCCTGCCTTTTTTTCCCGGCTTTCCTCCTGAGAATCTGCGGTGTTTCCGTAAACAGCCATCAGAATCTTTATCCGCTTATGCTCAGGTATCTTCATGGATTCATGCCGGGCATTCCGTTCATGATGCTGATCCAGGTTATGGGTCCCATCGTTGTCCTTGACGGGGGAAGAAGGTGCTTCAACATCTCCACAATCGCGTTCGCAGTGACGGACATCGCGGCCGACATTGTGAACGTCCTGGTGTTCAACGGAGGAGTGTTCGGAATAGCTGTTTCCTCGTCTGTCTCTTTTTTCATCCAGTTCCTTATCCTGATGATGCATTTCGTCGGAAAGAGAAGCTATTTCACCCTGTCTTTCAAGGGAATAAACAAGGCCATCATCTCCGAAGTAGGCAGTGCGGGTAATCCTACCAGCGTCAGAAAGACCTTCAACATCCTCAAGGATCTGACATTGAACAGAATCAACCTCTATGTTGCCGTGTCAGCCACAGCCATTGCCGCCAGAGGTACCCAGAGCGACCTCAACTCCCTTTTCCTGTGTCTGGGAGCGGGAATCGGAAATGCTCTTATGGCAATGACAAGCATCTATTATGGGGTGGAGGACAGACAGGGACTGAAAAGGCTTTTCTCCTTTTCCATGAGATTCGCGTTCTCGACATCCTTTGTCACGGGTCTTGTCCTGTTCATAATTGCTCCGCTTCTGTCCTTCTCATACACAAGTGATCCCGACGTCATCGTACTTACTGTCTTCGGTATCAGATGCCTGGCTCTTTCCATTCCTCTGGACACTCTGGCGGTATCTTTCCAGTCCTATCTTCAGGGCAGCATGCGCAACAAGAAGCTTGTCAACGGAATGAGTTTCTTCGAGCGTTTCCTCATTCCGGTTATGAGTGCCGTTTTCATGGCAAGGTATTTCGGTTCCAAGGGTGTTCTGGCATCACTTATCGTCAGCAAGTTCCTGCAGATCATCGTCATGCTGATTCTGATTCTTGTGAAGAACAGGCATATCCCGCGCTCCATCTATGACTGGATGCTGATTCCCAGCACCTTCGGAGGCTCGGACAACGAGAACCTCTATGTGGGTCTTTCCACAATGGATGATGTCGTCAAGGGACGCGATGCTGCCGAGCAGTTCTGTCTGAACCACGGAATAGAGCCGAAGAGGGCGCTGTTCGCCGCTCTGTTCATCGAGGAGATGGGTGGAAACATCGTCAAACACGGCAAACGCAGGGCCAACAGCCGCATTGTCGCCGATTTCCGTATGTTCATCAGAGACGGCAGGATCTCGATATCAATCCAGGACTACTGCAAGCAGTTCGATCCTCTTGCATATTTTGCCGCCCACAAGGACGAGGCCGGCGCCCTCGGAATCAAGTTGGTCAAGAACCTGTCGTCCGAGTTCCGCTACTTCAACGCCTTCAACAGCAACAACATCATGATTGTTCTTGACGATTCCAACTCATCATCCGAATCTGAGGAAGTCACTGACTGATTTCATGTCTTTTTTGCAGATTGGATTCACCTATCATATGCTGTAGCAAAGGCAATTGCGTTTAGCGGCATTAAACGCAGGTGTTTAGTACAACTAAACACATTTATGAAATAGTTTGATCACTATAACTGAATTCCAGGGTCAGTTTTTACCGGGGACTGTGATATCCGACATGTCCAGACTGTAGATCAGATCCTTGGGTACTTCCGGTCTGCGGATAAAGGCAATCATATATATAGGCAGATATGTTTTTTTCTGTTCTACCCTGATGTTGCAGTGAGCGAACACAAGTCCTTCCTTGATTTTGTATTCATTGCTTGACAGAAGATTGGTCAACGCTGCATGACGCAGGTAGTCCTTGCCTGACTTGATTTCCAAAGGTACAACGCATGCATTCTGCTCGATGAGAAAATCTACTTCTCCGTTTTTCTTGCTGTTGTAGTAGAATAATTCGAAACCATGTGCCCTGAGCTCCTGAGCCACGACATTCTCGAAGATTGCTCCCATGTTGATATTCAATTCACCGTTCAGAATCTTGAGTTGGATTCCGTCCTTTGCATATAATGATGCAAGAAGACCCACATCACTCAGAAAGAGTTTGAACAGGTTGGTCTTCTTTGACAGTTCAAGCGGAACCTTGGGTTCTTCTGCAATGTAAGCGGGTAGGGCAACTGCGGCATTTCTGAGCCAGATGAATGTGTTTCTGTATGTCTCGAACCGTCCTTTCTGATTCATCTCCTTCATTATGAAGCGTTTGTTTTTGGAATTCAGTTCACTGGGTATCCGCTCGAATGCATCGTTGATGTAAAGCTTGTTTTCTTTGTCATATTTGGAAATGTCTTCTCTGTACTGGCGGATAATCTGGTTTTGAATCTGCTGGACTTCGCTCAGATTCTGAGTATCTACATACTTCTGGACCGCCTCCGGCATTCCACCGATTATTAGGTACAGGTTGAACAGCTTCAGAAACCGTCCGTTGATTGCCTCTTCAACCGGTTTTCTTTCTTCAAAACAGTCTTCAAGATATTTGATGACATCGGGCTGGACCCTGTTCGCAACCATGAATTCCTCAAAGTCAAGCGGATACATGTCATGTATATCCATGTAACCGACCGGAACAGACCTGATTCCTTTCAGTTCAACACCCAGCATCGAGCCGCTGAGGATATATCTGTATCGTCCGTCTTCGACGAGGAATTTGATGTGTGTCAGCAGATCGGGGATTTCCTGTATTTCATCGAAAAAGAACAGGGTATTTCCACTGACCAGGGGTTTGTCAGCCAAGACGGAAAGACGGATGAAAAGGTCATCGGTGTCCTTGATGTTCTTAAGTGTCCTGAGGGCTGTTTCGTTTTTTATGAAGTTTATTTCTATGAATGATTCGAAATTCTTTGTTCCGAATTCCCTGATTAGGTAGCTTTTGCCTACCTGACGGGCACCTGTGATTAATAATGCCTTGTTTCCGAGTTTGAATCTGTTCAGTTCTTTTTCTGTTTTCCGGTAGAGCATGAGTCAATGATAAACCATGGTTCACACTTTTCCAACAGTTTCGTGACAAATATTCAACACTTTTCCATGCACTTTTCGATAATAGTGTACTTCCGCAGATGAAACCAATCAATTATATCTCTAAAGTCATCAAATAAACTGAAACTTTCATGTGATAGTTTGCAAATTATTTGACAACTATCAGTGCAAGAGTCTTATTTGGGGGATAGGAATGGAGTATTGACACACAGAAACGTTTTGTGGTTAATTACAGACAACATTGCATTTAAAGGATAGAGGTGCGGCAGACATGAGTAGTCCGGGTGCCAAGACCGAGCAAGGGTCGTTGCCAGGGTGAAGGGGGAT
>CADBOI010000173.1 GCA_902796335.1 uncultured Spirochaetales bacterium | reverse complement strand
CTAATTCTTAAAAATATAATCAAAAATATCTTTCTTGTTACCCGGTTGTTCATAGGCTGTGGGTTTCTTGTGCAGCGGTCTGCACATGCGAGACGGGGCGCGGTCCCAAACCAAGGCGCCCGACGTCTCTGGCTTGTGCAGAGAATTCCGATGCACAAGATACACATCGGTCTATGACCATCCGGGAGACCTCTCATGTGCATGAACCAATGCACAATTGAAAAAGAAAGGCTCCGGAAAAACCGGAGCCTTTTGCTTGATGAACAATAGTTTTCATCTCTGACCCTTGTCATAAGGAATACCCTCGGCCTTCGGAGCCTTGGAGTTCTTGGAAGTAAGGGCAAGAACGATAATAGAGATGATGTAAGGCATCATGTTGTAGAATGTACTCGGCAGATTCAGCGAGGTGAGGAAACCGAAACCGAAGTACGTGTTGCTCAGAGCACGGAAGAAACCGAACATCAGGGCAGCAAGGGCGATTCTTGTCGGCTTCCACTGTCCGAAGATCATGACGGCCAGAGCAAGGAATCCGAATCCTGCGACACCGTACTCGAATCTCCACTCGGAAACACCGGCGAGGATGTAGCAGATTCCACCAAGACCGCCGAGACCACCGGAGATCAGGACACCACTCCAGCGCATCTTCAGAACGTTGATACCGACAGAGTCGGCTGCCTGAGGATGCTCACCGCAAGCCATGAGCCTGAGACCGAACTTGGTCCTGTAGAGCACGAACCATGCACAGCCGAGAATGATCAGCGTGATCAGCATGAACCAGTTGAACTCGAATGAACCGAGCTTTACGATGAACTTCTTCTTCGGCTCGATGTACTGGATGATTGAGCTGACGTCGTTGGGGTTCCTGGCAGTGTTGATAGCCTTGACGATAACTGTAGCGGCAGCGGTTCCGAGCATGTTCAGAGCGGTTCCGACGATTGTCTGGTCAGCCTTGAAGTTGATAGCGGCCAGTGCCAGAAGCGATGAATACAGGACACCTACACCAATTGCAAACAGCAACACCAATATTATGTAGAAAAATCCCGGGATTGCGATCGGGAGATATCTCATTGCAAGAGCACCGCCCAAGGCACCCATGACCATGATTCCCTCAAGTCCGAGGTTGATGACTCCGGAATGCTCAGAGAAACATCCGCCTAAAGCCACAAGGATAAGGACAGAGGCAAAAATAAGTGTGTATTGGATAAGTAGCAGCATTAGTTCTTCCCTCCATCTTGCTTGAAGTTTTCATATTTTCCGGTCTTCTTGGTCTCATTCCTGCGGATGATGTTGTTCATGACCGTCTTCATGAAGAGTACGAAACCGCAGAGGTAGATGATAAGTGCGCTTATCAGGTCTGTGATCTGCGAGCTGTACTTGGTCAGATCAACGAATGCACCACCGGCAGTGATGTGGGTGATGAAGTACGATGAGAAGATTGTTCCGATCGGGTTCAGACCTCCGAGGAACGTTGCGGCGATACCGTTGAATCCCATTGCGGGAACGGTTGATGAAGTGACTGCCCACTGCTCGAAGTCGGTGAGGTAGTAGAAAGCGGCTCCAAGACCTGCCAGAGCTCCGGAAATGACCAGAGTGACGATAATGTTGCTCTTTTCCATCATTCCGCAGTACTTGGCGGCGTTCTTGTTGATACCGGTGGCCTTGAGCTCGTAACCGAACTTCGTCTTGTCAAGGATGATCATAATGGCCACGGCAATCAGAATCGCAATTGGAATGGCAATGGTCACATATTTGTCCTTGAACAGCTGGTCCAGACCCAATGTCGGAAGAAGAGCGCTCTTGTTTGTGCTTGCAAGAGAGAGAGTGTCCTTGGACGACGGGTTCTTGACAGCCGTGAGCGTCGAGTTGGTGAAGTACAGGCAGATCCAGTTGAGCATGATACCCGAGATGACCTCGTTGACGTTCAGATAGGCCTTCAGGACTCCGACGATGGAAGCCAGCAGAGCTCCGGCAAGCATTGCGAGGAGCATGCAGGGAATCCATCCGAGCTGCCACTTGAGGGCGGCATACAGAGCTGCGACGATTCCGGCGCAGTACTGGCCCGGGGTTCCGATGTTGAACAGACCGACCTTGTATGAGAACAGAACGGCCAGGGCACACATCAGAAGCGGAACAGTTTTGACCAGAGTCTCACCGAAGTATTTCAGCCTTGAAGTCGGGTTCTTGAACCAGAAGAAGTTCTTGATGATGTTCAGAATCGAGCTGAATGCGCTCTGCGGGTTGATTATCAGAAGAACGATGAATGCAATCAACAGACCGAGGATGATACAGATCAGAGATGCAATCAAGGACTGCACTCCGGGCCTCTTGAAGAAATTGGTCTTTTCCTTGCTCATGATCTGACCTCCATTCTCTTTGCTCCGGCCATGTACAGACCAAGCTCTTCCTGGGTGGTCTTCTTTGGATCGAACTCACCAACAATCTCACCCTCATACATGACGAGGATTCTGTCAGGAACATCCATGACCTCATCAAGCTCCAGCGAAATGAGAAGGACCGCCTTTCCGGAATCCCTTCTGTCAATCAGCTGCTTGTGTACGAACTCGATGGCTCCGACGTCCAGACCTCTTGTCGGCTGTACGGCCACCAAAAGATCCGGATCCTTGTCGATCTCACGGGCGATGATTGCCTTCTGCTGGTTTCCACCGCTCATTGCACGGGCCATTGTCACAGGACCCTGTCCGCTTCTGACGTCGAACTCCTCGATCAGCTTCTCGGCATAGTGCCTGATGTTGTCCTTCTTGAGGAAACCGGCCTTGGACGTGAATTCCGGCAGGAAGTACGTCTGGAGAACAAGGTTGTTCTCAAGGCTGTAATCCAGAACAAGACCATGCTTGTGTCTGTCCTCGGGGATGTGACTCATACCGGAGGTGTTCCTCTTTCTGATCGGAGCCTTGGTGATGTCCATTCCATTGAGCTTGATGTCTCCGCTTACCAGCGGCTCGAGACCCGTAAGACCATGGACGAACTCGCTCTGTCCATTTCCGTCGATACCGGCGATACAGACGATTTCACCTGCCCTGACCTTAAAGGACACGTTCTTGACTGCGTTGTTCTTGTGAGTCTTGGAAGCTACGGTCATGTTGTTGATTTCAAGGACAACGTCTCCAAGCTTCTGCGGCTGCTTATCGATGTGGAAGTTGACGTTTCTTCCGACCATCAGGGATGACAGCTCCTGGGCTGTAGTGCCCTTTGTCTCGACTGTTCCGATGTACTTTCCTTTTCTGAGGATTGTACAGCGGTCCGCGACAGCCATGATTTCCGCAAGTTTGTGGGAGATGAAAAGGATCGACTTTCCCTCGGCCTTGAGGTTGCGCATTATCTGCATCAGCTCCTCGATCTCCTGCGGAGTGAGAACAGCGGTCGGCTCATCGAAGATGAGAATCTCGTTGTCTCTGTAGAGCATCTTCAGAATCTCGGTACGCTGCTGCATACCGACCGTGATGTCTTCGATCTTTGCATCCGGGTCTACCATCAAACCGTATTTCTTGGAAAGCTCGATGACTTTCTTTCTGGCTTCGTCCTTCTGAAGGACACCGTACTTGTTAGGTTCGACTCCCAGAATGATGTTGTCCAGGACTGTGAAGCATTCGACCAGTTTGAAGTGCTGGTGCACCATTCCGATACCTAGGTCGTTTGCATCGTTCGGGTCATTGATCTTGACTTCTTTACCGTCTTTCTTGATGACCCCTTCTTCCGGCTGATACAACCCGAATAGCACACTCATCAGAGTTGATTTGCCGGCGCCGTTTTCCCCGAGCAGTGCATGGATCTCACCCCTCTTCAACTGAAGAGTGATGTTGTCGTTTGCCACTATTCCAGGGAAGCGCTTCGTGATGTTGAGCATCTCAATCGCATATGGAGAGTCCACTGCAGATTCCTCCTGTTAGCTAGGCTTTTTCGTCTATTATATTACAATGTTCGTCAGGATGAAACAAAAAAGGCAGGAAAGGTAAAAACCTCTCCTGCCCTGAAAGTCAGTGCTTTCAGAACGATTACTTGATTGTTCCGAGATCGATGACAGTGATGTTCTTAGCCATGTTGGCCGGAGCAACATCGATTGAGCTGTCAACAGTAATCTTTCCTGCGAGCATGTCTGCAACAAGAGCCTTGTAGTTGTCAAGTGTGAACTTGTCGCTGAACTGTGTGCCGGCACCTGTCGGGATTCCGACGTAGTTGAGCTCAGGATCCTTGGAAACAAGACCGAGGTTTGCGACCTTTCCGGCGAGAGATGCCCATGCATTGTCCTCGCAGATGGTCTTGAGAGCGGCCTGTGTTGAAGGATAGAGACCCTTCATAGCGGATGTGACTGTGACACCCTTGCCGTATGCACCGTCGATGATCGGAGCCTGGTCAACGTCAACACCGATGACCTTTCCGCCGACCTTGACTGCTGCCTCGGCTGCTGATGTGTAGATACCACCACCGCAGGCGAAGACGATCTGTGTTCCGGCCTTGTACCATGTATCCATGGCTGCTGTGATATCAGCATCACCGAAGAACTGGTTGCCGTATGTGTACTTGACCTCAACCTTGGCACCTGTCTCCTTGGCTGCTGCGTCAGCGCCCTGGACAAAACCGTAACCATAGCGGATAACAGCAGGAACTGCCATACCACCGAGGTAACCGAGCTTTGTGTAGCCGAGCTTGACTGCTGCATAACCGGCCATGTAACCGGCGAGCTCTTCCTGGTATACTGCGCTGTAGACGTTTGCAGGAGCCTTTCCGCCGAGATCGAACTCGGAAACATCAAGAGCGATGAACTTGACATCGGAATAGGTCGGTGCGACTTCCTGAATTGCCTCGCCGAATGCGAAACCAGGCATGACGATGATGTTGTAGCCCTCTTCGATGGCTGCGACGATCATCTTGACACGCTCTGCGGTG
>CADBOI010000172.1 GCA_902796335.1 uncultured Spirochaetales bacterium | reverse complement strand
CATTCGTGAAGGAACTCCGAGCGGGTTCAGACAGACATCGAGCGGTGTTCCGTCTTCCATGAACGGCATGTCCTCTTCAGGAAGGATTCTGGAAACAACACCCTTGTTTCCATGGCGGCCGGCCATCTTATCACCCTGGCGGAGCTTTCTCTTGGTGGCGATGAGGACCTTGATGGTCTCCTCGACTCCAGGAGGCAGCTGCTCGTCGGTCTCGCTCTTCTTCAGGCGCTGGATGTCGATGACAATACCCTCTGTTCCGTGTGGAACCTTGAGAGATGTGTCTCTGACTTCCTTGGCCTTCTCACCGAAGATCGAGTTCAGAAGCTTGAACTCAGGAGTTGTGTCGCTCTCGCTCTTCGGAGTGACCTTACCTACAAGGATGTGGCCCGGATGTACCATGGTACCGATCTTGACAATACCTTCCTCATCCAGCATCTCCAGCATCTTCTCGCTGGTGTTCGGGATGTCGCGGGTAAGCTTCTCGGGACCGAGCTTTGTCTCTCTGATGTCGGTGATGAACTCATGGATGTGGATGGAGGTGTAGATATCCTCCTTGATGACGCGCTCTGAGATCAGAACGGCGTCCTCATAGTTGTATCCGTTCCATGGGACGAATCCGACAAGGATGTTTCTTCCGAGAGCCAGATCTCCGCGGTCTGTTGCGGGACCGTCGGCGATAACAGTTCCCTTCTGGACAATCTGTCCGTTGGAAACAATCGGGACCTGTGTGAAACAGGTGTCCTGGTTGGTTCTCTGGAACTTCTGGACCTCGTATGAATCGATCTCACCCTCGATCTCGCACTCGGACGGGTCTACGGCGATGTCGATTCTTGTCGATGAGACGTATGTTACCTTTCCGCCTCTCTTTGCCTTGATAAGGACTCCGGAGTCGTAGGCTGCCTTGGTCTCCATACCGGTACCTACTCTCGGGGCCTCCGGGAAGAGAAGAGGAACTGCCTGACGCTGCAAGTTGGAACCCATCAGGGCACGGTTGGCGTCGTCATGCTCCAGGAACGGAATGAGTGATGCGGCAACGGAGACAACCTGCTTCGGTGATACGTCCATGTATCTGATGTCTTCCGGATGACGCGTCGAGTAGTCGCCCTTGTTTCTTACAGGAACGTCTCTGTCGACGAAGCTTCCGTCCTTGTTCAGCTTGGCGTTGGCCTGTGCGATGAAGTACTTCTCCTCATCGTATGCATCCAGGAACTTGACGTCCTTGGTGGCCTTTCCGTCTCTGACCTTTCTGTACGGAGTCTCGAGGAAACCGTACTTGTTGATTCTGGTGTAGTTTGCAAGAGAGACGATAAGACCGATGTTCGGACCTTCAGGAGTCTCGATCGGGCACATGCGTCCGTAATGTGTGTAGTGGACGTCTCTGACCTCGAATCCTGCGCGGTCGCGGTTCAGTCCGCCGCTTCCAAGGGCGGTGAGTCTTCTCTTGTGTGTGAGCTCGGCAAGCGGGTTGATCTGGTCCATGAACTGGGAGAACTGGGATGATCCGAAGAACTCCTTGATGGCGGCGACAATCGGCTTGTTCGAGATCAGATCCTGCGGCTTTGCAGCCTCGGGATTGGTGTTCATTCTGTCCTTGGCGATCCTCTCCATGCGTGAGAATGCGGCCTTGAGCTGCTGCTGCAGAAGCTCTCCGACGCATCTGACACGGCGGTTTCCGAGGTGGTCGATATCATCGATGTTCTCCTCGTGGATGAAGACCTTGATGAGGAATGCCATGGTGTTGACGATATCCTGCGGTGTGAGCACAGTGAGGTTCTCGTCGAATCCCTCGTCCTCGTCACCGGCATTGAATCTCTTGTGGAGCTTGTAGCGTCCGACTGCTCCGAGATCGTAGCGTCTTGAGGAGAAGAACATCTCCGGAAGCTCACGCTCTCCACGCTCGGTTGTGATCATCTCACCGGGCATGAGGACGCTGTAGATGGTGCTGAGGACCTCGTCCTTTGTCGGCTCGTCGCTGACTCCGCTGTTTGTATACTTGGACTCCTCAATGCCGAAGCAGTTGAGGACCATGTCGCTGTGGAGCGAGTTGTCGGCATCCATGTCCACGACATCGATCGATGTGACACCGAGGGCGATCAGCTGCTCGAGGTCGTTGGCGTTCAGTGCTGTACCGGCCTGGAAGACCTTGGCATCGTTGCCGTCAATCTTGGCATAGATATCCTTTGCAGGATACATTCCGTCCAGCTCCTCCTTGGTCTGGTCGTTCAGTTCGACCGTTCTGGAGGCGTAGAAGGCGGCGATGATCTTCTCACGTGTGTCGTATCCGATGGCTCTGAGGAACAGGGTTCCGAGAATTCTCTTCTTTCTGTCGATCTTCGCACAGATGACGCGCTTCTTCTCATCGATCTCGAACTCCAGCCATGAGCCGCGGTACGGGATGATT
>CADBOI010000171.1 GCA_902796335.1 uncultured Spirochaetales bacterium | reverse complement strand
TGTCACCATCAGGGCCAGGAACATCAGCGCATACGAGAAATTCCTGTGGAGCAGGATCAGGACCATCACTATGATGCATCCCATGACGGGAACAATCAGCTGACGGATCCTGCTGATATGGTTGCCTCTGCCTGAAAAATACGAGGACATGTACATGACCCCCGACAGGAACAGCACGGAAACCGTGTCCGGATTCATGAGAAGGTTGTTACCTGTGAAAGTATCAATGCCCAGCAGAACTATGCATGTGAAGAAAAGAACCGGTGACAGGATTTTGAGTCCGATCTCCGGAATGAAGTTCGCAGCTATCATCAGCGCGATGCCTACACCAACGAAAATCCCTTGCCTGGCAAGGAAATAATAATGAGGAAGACCGTTTGAAACCGCAATCTGGAAACTTGCCGTATAAACACAGACAAGACCCATGAAGGTCAGAAGAATGACTGCGCAGAGGAAGATGAACGAATTCCGCTGGCTGTTGACCTGCTGGATCTTGGCAGGACGAGAAACCCTTGTCCTGGAGTCCTCTTTCTGAGACTCCCCCATGAAGTTCCAGTCATCATAGTTCGTTCTGGCCATGCAAAACTCCTATCTGTTGCTGGCAACAAAAGATACAGTCTCAGAATCTATCTGTGTGAAAACAATGTTCCTTACCGTTGACTGCTCAATCAGATACTCCGGAGTCATCTGCTTGGCAATTGAAGCCGAAAGAAGCATCTTCTGCTCTTCCTGATTCTTCAGATGCTGCTCGCTCTGGGCGATCTGCCACCTGAGCTGGGTGTTTCTTGCAGACTGCCATACCGGAATCAGCAGACATATGTTGATGAATACAATTGTGAGAATGACAACAGCCCTTTCAGCACGGATACCTTTCATTTGACAACCTTCCTCTAGTGTTCCAACAATTCTTTTCTCTTTCAGTCCCTGTATTTGTTCCTCTTCTTTGCAGGGTCCCTTTCCTTCTGAAGTTTCTCCACAACTCTGAGCTTCGCGCTCCTGGACGGCGGATTCGCCGTGCATTCCTCCTCCGTCGGTTCGACCGGTTTCTTTGTCAGGATCTCCAGAACATTCTCCCTGTTCTTGAAGAACCATTTGACCGGCCTGTCCTCCAGAGAATGGAACGTGATCACTGCAATCCTTCCACCCGGCTTCAGAGCCTTGAGTGCCCCTTCCAGGGCAGGCTCAATTCTGTCAAGCTCGCCGTTGACCTCAATCCTGAGAGCCTGGAAAGTCTTGGTCGCAGGATGGATCCTTCTATGTCTGTACTCATTCGGGACAGCGTCCCAGATGATGTCAGCCAACTCGTTCGTATACTCGATTCTCTTTGTCTGCCTGTATCGGCATATGGCGGCGGCAATCCTCCTGGAATACCGTTCCTCGCCGTAGTTGTAGATAAGATCCGCCAAGCTCGTCTCATCGTAGTCATTGACAACATCGGAAGCGTCGAGTTCACCCTCGATGTTCAGCCTCATGTCCAGCTTCTCCTCACGTTTGAAGCTGAAACCCCTGCCCGATTCCTCGTAATGGAACACACTGATTCCCAAATCGAACAGAACAAAATCAACAGCCGGCCCGTCGTAGTTTTTCCAGAACTGGTCGAACCAGATGTTCCTTGCCTCGAACCTGTCACCATAAGGTGCCATGCGGTTTCTGGCCTTCTCCATGATCCTGCTGTCCCTGTCCAGACCCACAATCCTCAGATTCGGGTACTTTTCCAGAAACCTGCTGGTATGTCCGCCCTCTCCCAGAGTGCAGTCAACCATAAGAGCCTCTTTCTCTCCCGGATCCAGGAAGGAAAGGACCTCGTTAACCATCACCGGACAATGAACGTATTGCATTTCACTTTCCCATCCGCTGCATGCTCAGTTCGTTTCCGGCATCTCCGAGCATGTCCTTGTACAGGATGGCCATCTCGTCATACTTCTTGGCGCTGATGATCTCCACCTTGGACATCGATCCCAGAATCACGCATTCGCTCTTAGGCTCGAGTCCCGCGAACTCCCTGAGAATCTGCGGAATGCTCAGCCTTCCCGTCTTGTCCAGCTCAATCTCCCTTGCGGGCGAGATGACCATCATGTCGATCATCCTGGAATTGCGGTTGAATACCGCCAGAGGTCCGTAGTTGACCTCACGGTTCAGAGCCTCAAAGTCTTCCTTTGTAAATAGCCAGAGCGAGTTGTCCATGGATTTGGTGAGCATGAGAGTATACGAACCCATCTGTTCCCTGAGTTTCGGGGGAATCATGAGTCTGCCTTTCTCATCGATGGTATTTCGGTACTCACCGTTCATTTTTTACCACTTTCTCCTCAATTTTGGCCTAAATTTGGGAAAACTTACCACTTTCAAGGAAAAATTACCCCACTTCTGGGCTTACCGCAACCCGGAAGTTATATAAAAACACTGCAAATTCACCACAGATTTTGTACTTTGACTTAACGCAAACTCATCTTTAAGTAAACACTTAACAAAAGACCAACAAAAACCCCTTACCTTCAAATTGGAAGGTTTTGGTGAGCTTGGTAAGCTTGGTAAGCCTCGTAAGCTTCATCAGGCTCATGGAATCAAAGAGATCAGATAATAAAACTACAAATCTTGATAATCAGCTGAGACACTCGGGAATGTATCCGCGGTTCTCCATGATCCTTCTCTTCTGACTGTCCAGAATCTTCTTGCACATCCTGACGGCATGTGGAGTGACCTCGACTAGCTCGTCATCCTTGATGAATCGGATTGCCTGTTCAAGAGACATCTTGGAAACAGGAGTGAGAGTGACAGCCTCGTCATGGCCGGAAGCACGGAGGTTTGTGAGTTTCTTGGTCCTGGTGGGATTCAGAAGAAGGTCACCCTCGCGGTTGCGTTCTCCTACGACCTCGCCCTCATAGACAGGATCGCCAGGAACGATGAAGAATCTTCCTCTGTCCTCAAGCTCCCAGATACCATATGCAACAGCCTCACCCTGACGGTCGCAGACCAGAGATCCGGAAGCCCTGTCGGGGAAGTCTCCCTTGTATGGCTCATAGCCCTCAAGGGAACTGTTCATGATGCCATATCCGCGGGTATCGGTGAGGAACTCGTCACGGTAGCCGATAAGACCTCTGGAAGGAATATGGAACTCCATCTTCACGCGGCCGTTGTCACCGTACTGGATATTGCTCATCATAGCCTTGCGCTGGGAAAGAGCCTGCATGACAGTACCGGAATACTCCTCGGGACAATCGATGAGAAGATATTCCATAGGCTCGGTCTTGCGGCCCTGATTGTCCTTTTTGAAGATGATCTTGGGTCTTCCCACACAGAGCTCGAAGCCCTCGCGGCGCATCTGTTCGACAATGATGGCAATCTGGAACTCGCCCCTGCCCTTGACGGTGAAGGAATCGTCCATGTTCTTCTCAACCTGGATGGAGACGTTTCTGAGAGCCTCCTTGCAGAGTCTGTCCCAGATCTTGGCGGAAGTAAGCTGCTTTCCGTCCTTTCCAGCCAGAGGAGAGATGTTCTTGGAGAACAACATGGAAACCGTAGGCTCGTCAACATGGATTCTGGGAAGTGCCTTTGCGTATTCCTTGTTGCAGATTGTGTCTCCGATAGAGACGTTGTCTATACCGGAAAGAACCACGATGTCACCCGGCTCGACATGGTCGGCAGGTGTGAATGTAGGTCCGTTGTATACCTGAAGTCTTGTTACTCTGAGAGGAACATGCTCGCCGGCTTCGTTGATGCAGACAAGAGAATCATTGACCGATGCACTTCCGTTGATGATCTTTCCAACAGCAAGGCGGCCCAGATAGTCGTTGTAGGACAGGTCGGAGACCAGCATCTGGAACGGCTCCTGGTCATCGAAAGACGGTGAAGGCATATGGTCTACAACAGCATCCAGAAGCGGATATATGTTCTTTGCATCCGGATCGTTGAGCTTTGTGGAGCACACACCGGCGCGGCCGTTGGCATAGAATACCGGAACCTCAAGCATGTCCTCGTCGTTTGAAAGCTCGAGAAGAAGGTCGTAGACATCGTTCAGGACCTCTTCGGCCCTTGCATCCTGGCGGTCGATCTTGTTGATGACAACTATTACGGCAAGGTTCTTTTCCAAGGCCTTCTCAAGAACGAATCTAGTCTGCGGAAGCGGACCTTCGGCTGCATCCACCAGAAGGATGACACCGTCGACCATCGACAGTCCGCGCTCGACCTCACCTCCGAAGTCGGCATGGCCCGGAGTGTCTATGATGTTTATCTTCACGCCCTTCCATCTGATGGCGCAGTTCTTCGCGTTGATGGTGATTCCCCTCTCGCGTTCGATTGCGCCGCTGTCCATGATGCGGTCGGCCGAATCGTCGGACTCAATGCCGCTCTGTCTGAACAGAGCATCGACCAGAGTGGTCTTTCCGTGGTCTACATGGGCGATAATCGCTATGTTTCTAATCTTCTCGTTGTGCTGAATCATATTAATACCAAAGAGAAAATACTAAATTCGGGGCTTTTTGTTCAATAGTTTTTTCTCAAAGATTACCGTCCAGATAATCATTCAGAGCGGAGAAAGTCTGCTTGAGATCCTTGAACAGAAGCGTTGCCGATCTGTCCTGCGGTGTAGCCTGTGCGTTGACTATGACAACATCCGCTCCGTTGCGCCTTGCAAGCATGGGAAGGGATGCCGCCGGCTGGACTGTTAGTGACGAGCCAAGCACAAGACAGAGGTCCGAATCGGAGAAATCCTTCCATGCATGGTCCAGGACATCCTCGTTGAGACTTTCCTCATAGAAGATGATGTCAGGCTTGATGACTCCGCCGCATTTGCTACACACAGGTACCTCATCGCGGAGAACAACCGGAGCGATCTCCCCGTACGTATAACGCGCATGGCATTTTGTGCAGTGATGGAACTCGGGACTTCCGTGTACCTCATAGACGTTCTTCGACCCTGCCCTTTGGTGGAGCATGTCGATGTTCTGGGTGTAGACGGCATTCAGAAAGCCCTTTTCCTGCAGCTTGGTTATGGTCGTATGGACGATGTTGGGCTCATAATCCTCAAGGCGGTACCATACGTCCTTTGCCCACTTGTAGAATATCGCAGGCTCCTTCCTGAAAAACGTAAGGGAGATTATCTCCTCGACATCCATGCCCTGCCATGGGTCGTTGTAGACACCGTGCTTGCCCCTGAAATCGGGAATACCGCTCATGGTCGACACCCCTGCACCAGTGAACACTGTCATGTTCCGGCTCTTTTCAATCAATTTCACAAAAGAATCGAACTTAGGTCTGAACACATCGATGCTTTCCGCATAGCTGTCATTGAATGCAGGCATAACCACCTCCCCACAAGGTTTATGAAACCTGTTTTCCAATATACGTGTTCCCGTTTAGGAGCACGAACTTCACATCTACCATATCTCCGGGAACAGGATTGCAGCCCGGGGCAACGTCGAACGCAACCATCTCGCCGTGCTCGTTGCGTCCGAGCATCTGCTTGCTGTTGTCCCTTGAAACCTGTGTCACCAGAACCCTGTGGATTCCGTGGGCCCTTGTGGCCTTGATCTTTGCCGCGTTCTCCAGCTGCCAGTCTATCAGGCGCTGCAGTCTCTGCTGTCTGTCCTTTTCTGGAATCTGACCTTCCATGCCGCATGCCCTGGTACCCTCCCTGGGGTTCCAGTAGTACATATATGCCTCGATATAGCCCACTTGGGCCATCGCTGAAAGCGTTTCCTGGAATTCCTCCTCCGTCTCACCGGGAAATCCCACCATGACATCAACAGCGTAGGTCATCTCGGGAATCCTTGCGCTGATTCTGGAGATAAGGTCAAGATAATGCTCTCTCGTGTAACGTCTGTTCATCAGGTTCAGGATCCTTGTGCTTCCGCTCTGCATGGGGACATGAAGATGCTTTGCCACCTTCGGCTCCGTTGCTATGACCTCAATCAGCTCGTCCGAAAAATCCTTGGGATGGGGGCTTTCAAACCTTATCCACTGGATGTTTTCGCATGCATCACATACCATCTTCAGCAGCTTGGGAAAACCAACGCCCTCGTAGGAATAGGAATTGACGTTCTGGCCAAGCAGAGTGACTTCCCTGACACACTTGGAATCCAGGAACCGAATCTCCTTGATGATCTGCTCGGGACAGCGGGAAATCTCCCTTCCCCTAACGTATGGAACGATGCAGTACGAACAGAAGTTGTTGCAGCCGTTCATAATCGGGACATAGGAAGAGAACTCTCCTTCCTTGTAATATGCCTCGGTGAACGAGTACTTGTCGTTCTCAGATGATGTTTTGCTTCCCAGACCTGCAATCTCCAGAATCCTCAGCTTGTCGTTGTTTCCTATCACATAGTCGATCTGCGGGGCATCCTTTTTGAGCTCGTCTTTCAAACGGTCGGCCATGCATCCCGTCAGGACAAGAACAGTGGAAAGACCCTTTCCTGCCCTTTCCTCCTTCACGTGCTTGAATGCCCCCAGACGGCCCCATATGCGGTTTTCTGCGCTCTTTCTGACGGAACAGGTGTTGATAATATCCAGATCGGATTCCTGCGGGTCATCAGCAGGAACCCAGCCTCCGGAAGTGAGAAGAGATTCTATTGCATTAGACTCGGCCACATTCATCTGACAGCCATAGGTCTCAATGAAGAACTTGCCCATCAGACTGCCCCTCCGAACTCACTGGGATCGGCACCCTCTCTGTAGCAGGCGGCCAGGAAGGTGTTCTCCATCAACATTCCGATGGTCATAGGTCCCACACCTCCGGGAACAGGAGTGATGGCCGAAGCCTTTTTGCTGACATTCTCATAGTCCACATCGCCCTTGAGTGCGAAACCTGTTTTCTTTGTCGGATCAGGAATCCTGTTGATTCCCACGTCGATTACAACAGCACCGTCCTTGACCATATCGGCCGTTATGGCGTTGACACATCCCACCGCGGCGATGACTATGTCGGCCCTACGGACATAAGAGGCAAGGTCCTTTGTCCTTGAGTGGCACACGGTGACAGTGGCGTTGCGGTCTCTCTGCATGAGGAGGGCCGCCATGGGCTTTCCCACGATGTTGCTGCGCCCGATGATACAGACATCTTTGCCGTCAGTCTGGATTCCGTAGTGGTCAAGAATCCTAAGAACACCTTTCGGAGTGCAGGCCACAAGGGACCTCTGTCCCAGAAGAAGCTTTCCGATATTCTGTGGATGGAAGCCGTCCACATCCTTTGCAGGATCTATGGCCTCGGTCACCGCAAGCTCGTCGATGTGCCTCGGAAGCGGCATCTGGACAAGAATCCCGTCCACAAGAGGATTGGCGTTGAGATCCGCCACACATTCAAGGAGCTGGGTCTGGGTGATGTCGGATGCGAACTCTATGTCCAGATGGGCAATACCAAGCTCCTCGCAGGCTTTCTTCTTGCTTCTGACATAAGTCTGGCTTGCAGGATCGGTGCCAACCAGCACCACTGCAAGACATGGTTTTCTCGAGAATCTATTTTCGAAAAGCCTGCATTTTCCGGCTGTTTCAGCCTTTACAATCGCACTTAGATCCTTGCCTGAAAGGATGAGCATGACACCTCCCGTACCTCGCGGTTCCTGAACAATTATTATACACAGTATGGTAACAAATTGCCATCTATGTGTGTTTTTCATGTGGTTTTCGGTACCGTGCGGCTTATAACTTTTATTTTTATCCGTTAACTGGTATCATGAACCGATATTGAATACCAGAGGTTTACATGAAGCGATTTGTCTTGGCATTTCTTGCAGTTCTCCTGCTCTGCGCCGTTCCGGTCTTTGCAAGGGACTCCTACTACCTCACAGGTGACACGATCTTCCAGATCAGAGCCGGTGTCAACTTCCCAACCTTCATCTCATTCTTCCGTGATCCGGACATGGGAACAAAGACGTTCGAGGACACCCATCTCTCTCTCGGAGGAAACGCATCACTCTCCTATCAGGGCTTTCTGAACGAGTCCTTCGTCCTCGGCGGACAGATCGAGTACGTCTTCAACTACTCCGTCGGCGGAAAACTCCTCACAACGGTTCCCATCACGGCGAAACTCACGTACATGCCCGTCCAGACCGGAAAATTCGATTTCGGCATCACGCTGAACCTCGGAGCCGCGTTCATCAGATACAACGAGGGCAAATATCTGGCTCCCTACGCAGCCCTTACAATCACCCCGACATACTATTTCTCGGACAACTGGGGACTCGGAGTCGAGTCCGGCATGATGCTCACCGCCGAGATCTATACAAAAAACAACGTGAAATACAACCAGAGCGCATTCACAGGCCTTCTGCCCGTCTCGCTCGTACTTTCATACAGGCACTGAGGAGGAAAACATGAGAAAATCACTTATCATCTTACTGGCAGCCGTCCTCTTCACACTTGTGGCCATGGCCGCATGCAACATCGACGCCACAATCGGAATCTATTCCGAGGCCGCGCAGTCGACACCCAGCACCGACGTTGTCGTCAGGAACTTCATCGGATACTTCAACGGCGACTACTACTACCTGGCCGATGACGGCTTGTACAAAAAGAACGAGACCACCAAGGAAACAAAGACCCTTTTCAAGAGCTCAGATACCGAGAGAATCGTAAACGCATACCTTGAACTGGTCGGCAGCACAGCCCACCTCTATGTCTTCAAGGACAGCAAGGACATGTCCCAG
>CADBOI010000170.1 GCA_902796335.1 uncultured Spirochaetales bacterium | reverse complement strand
CAAAACAATTAATGTGAACACGAGGATTGAAGTCACATGCACAAGACCTACGTTACTAGAATGCCTGACAAGGCGGGAGCTTTTCTGGTTGCCAGTCAGATCATCTCCGGATTCGGAGGGAACATCGTCAGGGTCAACTACAACAAGGCGGTTGATACCCACACCCTTTTCATAGAGGTTTCGGCAGACGAGGCCCAGCATAGGGCCATAGAGGTCGATCTGAGGAAGATCGGATACCTGTCCGACGAGGTCGAGACAAGCAAGATCATCATGATTGTCCTCACACTCCAGGACAGGCCGGGCGCGGTGACACCCATTCTGGACATCCTGGTCAAGTACAACGTGAACATCTCCTATATGAGCTCGCAGGAGAACGGCACCGGAATCCAGCATTTCAAGATGGGACTTTTCCTGGAGAATCCCGGCGAGATGACGAAGCTGATCGAGGAGATATCTCAGATCTGCGAGATAAGGATCCTGGACTACGAGGTCACGGACAGGCTCCTTGACGGAACGGTCTTCTACGTGTCGTTCGCCAACGAGATGAGGAAGATCCTCAATCTCTCTCAGGAAAAGACAAACGAGGTCCTCATCTGTGCCAACCGGCTGATGCAGCAGATGGACGAGCAGAACAAGCCGGTCCTCCAGACGTTCGATTACATAAGACGCTTTGCGGAGTTCGTCCGCTCAAGAAAGGGAGAGAATTTCAAGGCGAAGGTCAGTACCGACGAGTTGTCGAAGGACTACCAGCTTCACGTGATCGAGCCTCCGTGCGGAAGCAACACCTACATCCTCCAGCACGGGAACGAGCTTCTGTTCGTGGACTGCGGGTTCGAATGCTACAGGGATGAGATGTCCGAAGTCTTCCACGGCCTGTTCCCCGAGTTCGACAGCATGAGAAAGAGCGTTGTCCTGACCCATGCCGATGTCGACCACACGGGTCTTCTGGACATCTTCGACACCATCTATCTCAGCAAAAGCTGTTACGACAACTTCAAGTTGGAGCATGAGGGGAAGATGAACTTCCGCGAGCAGAACCCGAAGCACGAGCCGTACTGCTTCCTGAGCAAGGTGATTTCCCAATACAATCCACCGGAATTGAAGAAATGCCGCGTAATCGGAGAGAAGAAGGACAAGGAGATTCTTTCGTACATAGGAACGGTTGATTTCGCAGGACTCAGCCTCCGTTGCTTCGAGGGGCTTGGCGGACATGTCAAAGGCGAGACAGTCATTGTCTGCGACAAGTTCAGGCTCCTGTTCACCGGAGACATTCTTGTAAATATAAAAGGACTTACAAAGGAACAGCGCGAGTTCAACTCGCTGGCACCGTTTCTGATGACGGGTGTGGACTTCGACAGCTCCATCTGCCAGAAAGGCAGGGAGGAGCTGTCGGTTTCCTATCCGGGATATCTGATCTGTCCCGGACATGGTCCGGTCTTCATCAACGGCTGACCGTTAGTCGGATTTTTCCTCCTACGAAGGAAAAACCCGTTTCCATATCCATAAAAATTCTTGCGCATGGCCTCCGATATCGTTATTATCAATAGAAACACATATGCAGGAGGAAAATATGAAGAAACTGATTGCTGTACTGACAGTTCTGCTGATTGCATCAGCCCTTGTATTCGCTGGTGGAAACGGTGAATCGTCAGGATCCGGAAAGAAAGTCGTGAAGATCGGTGTCTATGAGCCGGCTTCAGGAGACAACGGCGCAGGTGGAAAGCAGGAGACCCTGGGTATCCAGTACGCCAACGCTATCACACCGACCGTCACAATCAACGGAACCGAATATGAGGTCCAGCTTGTCATCGTCGACAACGAGTCTTCAAACGACAAAGCAGTCACGGCAGCCTCGGAGCTCGTCTCCAAGGGCGTTTCACTTGTTTTGGGGTCATATGGTTCAGGTGTCTCTATTGCAGCAGCCGACACATTCGCAAGTGCTGAGGTTCCCGCAATCGGAGTTACATGTACAAACCCGCAGGTAACACTGGGTAACGACTGGTACTACAGAATCTGCTTCCTTGATCCGTTCCAGGGCACAGTTCTCGCCAACTATGCAAAGGACACATTCGGAGCAAAGAAGGCCTATGCACTCGCAAAGCTCGGTGACGACTACTCAGTCGGACTGTGCAACTACTTCATCAAGGCTTTCGAGGCTCTCGGCGGACAGGTCATCTACGAGACATTCCCCGAGGGAACATCCGACTTCGCAGCCTATGTCACCAACGCCAAGAACGGCGGATGCGACGTCTTCTACTCACCGGTTTCAATCGAGGCCGCAGCCCTGATCATCGAGCAGGCCAACACACAGGGTCTCCCGATGCCGATCCTTGCCGGCGACACATGGGATTCCAACGTCGTCCTGGCCGCAGCAAAGGGCACGAACGTGAGCATCAGCGTCACAACCTTCTTCGTCGAGGGTTCAACAGACAAGCAGATCACTGACTTCGTCGACGGCTTCAAGGGATATCTTGCAAGCAACGCCACAGCTCTCACAAACAACGGCGGAAACGATGAGATCGCCGCTGTCACAGCAATGGGATTCGACGCATATTATGTCGCTCTCGAGGCTCTCAAGAAGGCCGGCTCCACAAAGGGCGCCGACATCCAGAAGATCCTTCCGGGCGTTACATACAAGGGAGTTTCCGGAGACATCGCATTCGACAAGAACGGTGATGCAGTGAGAAACGTTGCCTACGTCAAGAAGGTCGACAACGCCACAGGAAAGTGGCAGTTCGTCTCTGTCCAGAGCGTAAAGTAATTTAGAAATACTGTTTTTCTCAGGTAGTCTGTGCCGGGTTCGTGCCCGGTACAGACTGCATGTTTTTCAGAGGTGTTTATGGGATTCCTTCAAACCAACCTGCCTTATCTTCTGGCAGGAATATCCACGGGCGGGCAGTATGCCCTCATTGCCATAGGTTACACCATGGTCTACGGCATTCTCCGTCTTATCAACTTCGCCCATGGAGATGTCTTCATGTGTGCGGCCCTGATGGTCATCTATTCGGCCAGCTACATGCCGCTCTACATATCGCTTCCCCTGGCCATAGTTGCCACTGGAGTTCTGGGTTTCGCAATCGAGAGAGTTGCATACAAGCCGCTCAGGACCGCACCCAGAATGTCGGCGATGATTTCTGCCATCGGTATGTCCTACCTGATCCAGAACCTTGCCCTGTATGTCACAGGCGGTCTCACCAAGTACTATCCGCCGGTGCCGTTCATCTCGGATTCAATTGAAATCTTCGGTGCAATGACCAAGAGAGTCACCATCATAACCCCGTTCGTCACGCTGGTTCTGATAGTGGTTCTTGTCAACATCATCAAATATACGAAAATAGGAATCGCCATGCGTGCCGTGTCCCGAGACTTCGAGACCGCACAGCTGATGGGCGTAAAGATCAACAGCGTCATATCCGCGACATTCGTCATAGGCTCGCTGCTTGCGGCAATAGGCTCGACGCTGTTCTTCTCCAACTACACCGGTGTCACGCCCACCGTCGGAGGAATGCCGGGTCTGAAGGCTTTTGTCGCCGCCGTCTTCGGTGGAATCGGTTCGATTCCCGGTGCGGTCATAGGCGCCTTCATAATCGGAATCTGCGAGAACATAATCAAGGGACTCGGATGGACGACGTTCTCCGATGCCTTCACGTTCGTTCTTCTGATTGTCGTCCTGATGTTCATGCCCACCGGACTGTTCGGTGAGAAGGCAACCGACAAGGTATAAGGGGAGGGTGATATGGACAAAGACAAAAGAAAAGACCTGATCATAGCCCTGGCCCTGATTGCACTGCTGTTCGTGGTGGTTGTCGTCCTGGAGCAGTTGCTTCCAAGGACATCCATGCTGTTCACCGTGCTGAAGAAGGGTTCCATCTACGCGCTGGTCGCCGTATCCATGAACCTCTTGAACGGCTTCACGGGACTGTTCTCCCTGGGTCAGGCGGGCTTCATGCTTCTCGGTGCATACACATACGCCATCTTCACCATCCCGATGGAGCAGAGGGCGGTTGTCTACCAGTACTATGACGGCGGAATCATCCAGTTCTCCGTTCCTGTGTTCGTGGGAATAGTGCTTGCGGGAATCGTGGCCGCGATTTTCGCATACCTGATCGGACTTCCGGTCCTCAAGCTCAAGTCCGACTATCTTGCCATTGCAACGCTTGGTTTTGCCGAGATCATCAGAGCCCTGTTCCAGTGGGACAAGCTGGGCGGACTGACAAACGGATCAAACCTTCTCAGGCGTTTCCCCGTTTTCAAGTCATCGATCTTTCCGATTGCGGTCTCCGCCATCTGCATAGCCATAATCGTGCTGCTCATCAACTCGACATACGGACGTGCCTTCAAGGCTATCCGTGACGACGAGGTCGCAGCCGAGGCCATGGGAATCAACCTTGCCCATCACAAGAGGATGGCATTCACAATCAGCTCGTTCTTCGCGGGAATCTCCGGAGCCCTGCTTGCCATGTTCCAGACAACGGTCCAGGCAAGCCAGTTCAAGAGTGCGATGACCTACGAGATCCTGCTGATTGTCGTCATCGGAGGAATCGGATCCATCACAGGATCGTGCATCTCGTCGTTCCTGTTCATCGCCTGTTCGGAGTGGTGGCTGAGGTTCCTGGACAATGCCGAAACCTACATCGGCTCGTTCCATGTCCCTCTCCTGCGTCCCGGATTCAGGAAGGTCGTCTTCTCCGTCGTCATCATGGCAATAGTCCTGCTCTACCAGAGGGGAATCATGGGTGACAAGGAGCTGTCGATATCGGGTATCCGCAAGCGACTGGCGGAAAGAAAGAAAAAGAAGGTGAAGCCATGAACAAGACCGTCCTTGAAATGAATGACATTACAATGCAGTTCGGCGGCGTCGTGGCTGTCAATTCCCTGACCATGCATGTGGACCAGGGCGAGATCGTCTCCCTCATCGGTCCCAACGGTGCGGGAAAGACCACGGCCTTCAACGTCATCACCGGCGTCTATCCTCCCACCAACGGAAACGTTTTCTTCAACGGAAACAAGATTGTCGAGAACTATCCGCATGGCAAGATGAAGAAGCTCTACGCCGGAACCGACAACGGAAAATATACCGAGCACATCGAGCCCACACCGGACCAGATCACGCGCCTTGGAATTGCAAGAACCTTCCAGAATATCAGACTCTGGAAGAGCCAGAGCGTGTTCAACAATGTCCTGATTGCCAAACATATGCTCAGAACTTCCAACGTTTTCACCGCTACGTTCCATCTTAACGCAGCGGAGGAGAAGCGTCAGAGAGAAGAGACGGCAGAGCTTCTGAACATACTCGGTCTTTACGAGGTCAGGGACAACAACTGCACCTCGCTGCCGTACGGACTTCAGAGAAGGCTTGAGATAGCAAGAGCCCTTGCCACCAAACCGAGCCTGCTTCTTCTGGACGAGCCGGCCGCCGGAATGAACCCGCAGGAAACAATCGAGCTGACGGATTTCGTCGGCAAGATCAGGGATGACTTCAAGCTCACCGTCTGCATGATCGAGCACCATATGGACCTTGTCATGAACATCTCCGACAGGATCTACGTCCTGAACTTCGGTGCACTGATCTCGCAGGGAACTCCTGCAGAGGTCCAGTCGGATCCGTCTGTCATATCCGCATATCTGGGGGAGGACGAGAATGCTTAAAATCAATGATCTTCACGTTTCTTACGGCGGAATCAAAGCCCTCCGCGGAGTGAGCCTCGAGGTTCCCGACAAAAAGATCGTCACCCTCATCGGTGCCAACGGAGCGGGAAAGTCCACGCTTCTGAGAACCATCAGCGGTCTTGTGAAAGCCGAAAGCGGCTCCATCAGTTTCGACGGAACCGAAATCATGAACAAACAGATATCGTCCATCTGCGAGAAGGGCATCGCCCTTGTCCCGGAAGGACGTAGGGTCTTTGTAAACCTGACCGTCGAGGAGAACCTCAGGATCGGTGCCTATCTCAGAAAGGACAAGGACAAGATCAAAGAGGACTATGACTGGGTCTACGAGCTGTTCCCACGTCTCAAGGAGCGCTCATGGCAGCTTGCCGGAACCCTCTCCGGAGGAGAGCAGCAGATGCTGGCTGTCGGAAGAGCCCTGATGAGCAGGCCCAAGATCATGATGATGGATGAGCCGTCGCTCGGTCTTGCTCCGCTTGTTGTCCGCCAGATCTTCGAGATCATCGGCCAGATCAACAAGGCAGGTGTCACGATCCTGCTGATCGAGCAGAATGCCAACATGGCTCTTAACGTCGCAGACGACGCCTACGTCCTGGAGACAGGTGAGATCGTGCTTCACGGTCCCGGAAAAGAGCTCCTGGAGAACGAGCAGGTCAAAGAGGCCTATCTGGGTAAAAAGCAGTCATGACTGCGGACGAGAAGAAAGGCATAGCGTTCGCGCTGCTTGGAGGAACGGGATGGGGACTGTCCGGAACATGCGGGCAGTTCCTGTTCGGATACTCCGATGTGGCCCCACTTACCGTCACGATCTACCGCCTGATCTTCTCAGGTCTTCTTCTCATCGTCATCAATCTCATCACCCATCCCAGGGGAATGCTGGACATCTTCAGAAGTTGGAAGACCGTCCTCCATCTCGTTGTCTACGGGGTGTTCGGCGTAGGGCTGTGCCAGCTGTCCTATCTCAGCGCCATCAGGTATTCCAATGCCGGAACCGCCACAGTGCTTCAGAGTGCGGGAATAGTCTTTGTGTTCATTGTGGCTAGCATAATGCAGCGCAAGGCTCCGAGACCCGTTGAATACATCTGTCTTCTGCTGGTGATGGGCGGGGTTTTCATCCTTGCCACGCATGGAGACGTCTCACATCTTTACCTTTCCGAAAAAGGCCTCTTCTGGGGTGGTGCGGCGGCTCTGGCCGTTGCCCTGTACACCCTGCTTCCGGGCAATCTCATGCCCAGGTTCGGGACAAGCCTTGTCCTGGGCTATGCGATGCTGATCGGAGGTCTTGTGCTTTTCGCATTCTCAGGCGACGCACGCATTCTGACGGACACTAGGCCGGTCACTCTGCTTTCAATAGCATTCATCGTCACTGTCGGAACGGCACTTGGTTTCAGCTGCTATCTCAAAGGGGTGGGACTGTGCGGTCCCAAGAAGGCCAGCATGATATCAAGCGTGGAACCCGTGGTCGCCACACTGACATCTTTTGTGTTCCTGCACACGGCATTCATGCCCATGGACCTTGCGGGCTTCGCATCTGTAATACTGGGGTGCGTTCTTCTGTCTGCTTTGAAATGATCAGACGTTTATGTTCGATGTGGATACCGTTACTGCAAGGTTGACCTTGTAGCCCGGATTGTCCTT
>CADBOI010000169.1 GCA_902796335.1 uncultured Spirochaetales bacterium | reverse complement strand
GCAAGGACCTGTTTCATACCAATCAGTCCAGAATCTCAAGGCTGGCGTGCTTGCCGCTCTTGGTTGCCGTGGCGCTGAGAATAGTTCTGAGAGCCTTGGCAATCCTGCCCTGCTTTCCGATCACCTTGCCGATGTCATCCGGTGAGACCCTGAGCTCAAGAATCGTGGACTTCTCGCCCTCGATGACGTTGACCTCAACATTCTCCGGCTGGTCTACAAGCGATCTGACAATGTATTCAACCAGTTCCTTTTCCACTTACTCAGTCCTTTGCAGGAGCTTTGGTGGTCTTCTGGATACCCTGCTTTGCGAAGATAGCCTTGACAGTATCCGATGGCTGTGCACCATTGGAAAGCCAATAGCCGGCTCTCTCTGCGTCAACCTTGACCTGTTTCTCCTCAGCTTCGATCGGATGATAGAAACCAATCTCCTCGAGCGGTCTTCCAGAGTTTGAAAGTCTGGAATCAATGACCACGATTCTGTAGTAAGGTCTCTTCTTTGTACCGAATCTCTTCAATCTGATACTAATGCTCACGTCCTTCCTCCTAAACGAATCTCAGTTCATGCCCATCTGCTTCATCATAGCAGCCTGGTACTTTTTATTCTTAGCGAGCTTCTTCATATTCAGCCGCATCTTTTCAAATTTCTTCAAAAGGTGGCCGACCTCTCCGACGGATGTTCCGCTGCCTTTTGCAATCCTTCTCTTTCGAGCCGGACCAATTATATATATATTCTGTCTTTCTTGGAAGGTCATTGACTGGATTATTGCCTTTTCTTTGAGCAATTCTTTCTTGTCAATGTCGTCTTCCGAGATATTTCCCTTCGCACCGGGCAGCATATCGATGATTTTTCCGATTCCGCCCATCTTAGTCATGTTCTCGATCTGCTCGAGATAATCCTGGAGGTCGAAGGTGTTCTTGGCCATCTTCTCCTGCAGTTTCTCGGCCTTCTTCTGGTCGAAAGCCTCCTGAGCCTTCTCAACCAGAGTGACGATATCACCCATGCCGAGAATCCTGCTTGCCATTCTGTCGGGATAGAACGGCTCGAGGTTCTCGATCTTCTCACCGACACCGATGAACTTGATCGGCTTGCCGACAACCTCTCTGAGGGAAAGGGCCGCACCACCGCGGGTGTCTGAATCGAACTTGGTCAGTATGACACCGGAGATGCCCACCTTCTGCTCGAACTCCTGTGCGATTGTGACGGCGTTCTGACCTGTCATCGCATCGGCGACGAACAATGTCTCGTCCGGATGGACAGCAGCGTTGATGTCCATCAGTTCCTTCATCATGGCATCATCCAGGTACATTCTTCCGGATGTATCCACGATCAGGACATCGTACTGCTCGCGCTTGGCCTTCTTCATGGCCTCGACTGCAACCTTGACGGCATCCTTCGTGTTCAGGTCGGCATAGACGGGAACATCGACCTGCTCGCCCAGAACCTGCAGCTGTGTGATTGCAGCCGGTCTGATGAGGTCGCAGGCAGCCATCAGGACACGGCGGCCCTGCTTCTTGAGCATAGCAGCGAGCTTGGCGCTTGTTGTCGTCTTACCAGAGCCCTGAAGACCCATCATGAGTATGACGGTTACGGTATCCGGACCCTTGAGGTTGAGCTTCTGGTTGTCGGGATCGCCGAGCAGCTGGACCATCTTGTCATAGACGATCTTTGTGAACTGCTGGCCGGGATCGACAGCCTTGAGAACCTTGTCTCCCTTGGCCTCCTCCATTGTCCTGTTGATGAATCTTCTTACAACACGGAGGTTTACGTCGGCATCAAGAAGAGCTATCTTAATCTCTTCCACGGCATCCTGGATATTCTTTTCAGTAATCTTGGACTTGCCGGAAAGAGAACGCAATATCGATGAGAATCTGTCACTGATTGAATCAAACATAACCGAGGAATTATTACCGAAAATAATTATTTATGTCTAGTATATTAAGTAACGACTTTAATCAGCCCTTGAGAGTATCGTGCTCCTCAAGGTTCTCGATGTCCTCGAGCTTGTAGCCGATCATCTTGGAGACACCGGGCTCTTGCTGGGTCACGCCCAAAAGGCAGTCGGATCCCATGACGGTTCCCTTGTTGTGAGTGATGATGATGAACTGGCTCTTGTCCTCGAACTTGTCCAGGACGCGCATGAAGGCACCGATGTTTCTGCTGTCCAGAGCGGCATCGATCTCATCCAGGATACAGAACGGAGACGGCTTGACCATGTATGTGGCGAACAGCAGGGCGACGGCTGTCATAGACCTCTCTCCACCGGAGAGCAGATTCAGCTGGAGCATTTTCTTTCCTGGCGGCTGTGCCTTGATGTCAATTCCTGACTGCAGAATGTTTTCCTCATCAGTCAACATGAGCTCGGCCTTTCCACCGCCGAACAGTGTTGTGAACATCTCCTGGAAGTTCTGCGAGATCTGTCCATAGGTTTCCATGAACATCTCCTCGCTTCTTCTCCTGATCTCGGCGATGACCTCCTCGAGGTCGGCCTTGGCCTTGGACAGGTCAGCCATGTTCTTGCTGTAGAAATCGTAGTTCTTCTTTGCCTCGTTGAACTCGTCCTCGGCCATGTAGTTGATGAATCCGAGATCCTGCAGGCGCCTTTTCACAGTCTCGAGCTTTGTCTTGAGCTCCTCGACCGGCATCGTTATCTCGTGGTCGTTGAACTCCTTCAGGCTCTTCTGGGTGTTGTCGAAGAAATCCGTGTATATCTTCTGGATGTTGTCCAGAATGGCACGGATGTTCTCCTTTGAGGTCGCAATCTCTACGGCAAGATCCTGCTTGCGCTGGAACTTGTCCTGGAACTGGGTATTGCTCTTTGATATCTCAAGGGTTATCTCATCGATCCTGGAGTTGATGCCGGCAAGCTGTATCCTGATGTCCTCGATCTCATCCTGGGTCTGTGTCTTTCTGTTCTTCAGCTCGTCGATGCGTTCCAGAACCTCGTTGACCTTGCTTTCCTCGGCCTCTACCGAATGGGCGGCATCAGAGAAATCGAACTCCATCTGCTGCAGGCTTCCCTTGAGGTCGTTGATCGAGGACCTGATGGAATCTGCCTTGGCCTTGAACTGGACCTCGTCCATCTCCAGGTCATGGAAATCGGACTCCTTGAGGATTATCAGCCTTGAAAGACGCTCGACCTCATAAGCAAGGTCCGAAGCCTTTGTCTTGTTTGCGTTCTCTTTTTCATAGGAGTCTGCAAGATCCGCATCCAGCTGGCTCTTCTTTGCAAGAGTTCCCTCGGGCGACGTGAAGTCATCGAGGAATGTGGGAATGGTTCCGCTATATTCCTGGAACAGACCCTTGATCTCATCTATCTGCTCAAGAAGAGATTCTTCAGCCTGATCGATGGCCTCCTGGAACACTTTGCGCTCAAAATCAACGCCAGATATGTCTCTGAGGAATGCCGTCTTCTCGAGGATGATCTTCCTCGCCTTGGTGATTCCCGCAAGAAGCTCCTTCTCTGCCTTGGCCCTGACGGAAGAACTGTAGCCGCTTCCCTTGATGTTCTTCTCGAGGTTGTCGGCTATGTC
>CADBOI010000168.1 GCA_902796335.1 uncultured Spirochaetales bacterium | reverse complement strand
TACTTGCTTGTCATCTCGAACAGGAGCCTGTTGTTCTCTGTGTCGGACCAGTCGAAATCCTTTGTAAGTGAATATGTGGGAATAGGATACTGGAATCCGCGGCCGTTGGCGTCGCCATTGATCATGATCTCGAGGAATGCTCTGTTGACCATGTCCATCTCGGCCTTGCAGTCGCCGTATGTGAAATCCATGTCCTTGCCGCCGACGATTGCCGGGAGGTCCTTCAGGTCATCTGGGACTGTCCAGTCCAGAGTGATGTTGGAGAACGGTGCCTGGGTGCCCCAGCGTGACGGTGTGTTGACACCGAACACGAAGGACTCGACACACTGCTTGACCTCGCGGTATGAGAGGTTGTCGGCCTTGACGAATGCGGAGAGGTATGTGTCGAAGCTTGAGAAAGCCTGTGCGCCGGCCCACTCGTTCTGCATGATACCGATGAAGTTGACCATCTGGTTGCACAGTGTGGAGAGGTGCTTTGCCGGTGCGGATGAGATCTTGCCGTCGACTCCGCCGAGTCCTTCGCGGATCAGCTGCTTGAGGCTCCAACCTGCGCAGTAGCCTGAGAGCATGGAGAGGTCGTGGAGGTGGATGTCGGCGTTGCGGTGTGCGTTTCCGATCTCCTCGTCATAGATCTCGGAGAGCCAGTAGTTGGCTGTGACCGCACCGCTGTTGGAGAGGATCAGACCGCCGATCGAGTAGTTGACGGTGCTGTTCTCCTTGACTCTCCAGTCCTTGGCGCCCAGGTAGCTGTCGATGAGCTTCTTGTAGTCGACCAGGGTCTTGCTTGCAAGTCTGACGTTCTCGTGCTGCTTTCTATAGAGAATATATGCCTTGGCCACGTCCTCGTAACCGGCCTGTGCCAGGATGGTCTCGACGCTGTCCTGGATGTCCTCGATGGACACCTTGCCGTCGTTGACCTTGTCTGCGAAACGTGAGCTTGCCCTCAGTGCAAGCATCTGGATGACATCTTCGTTGTAGTTCTTTCCGGTTGCGACGAACGCTCTTACGATCGCGTTCTCAATCTTCTTGATATCGAAATCCACAGTCTCGCCGGTTCTCTTCAATACCTGGTACATAGGGTCCTCCAAGGCTCTTTTTTGGAATTTTATAGTAAACACAAAATGTAGCGTATCCGTTAGGCCGCTGACACTATATTAAGTCCCGTTTAAAGGTGTTGTCAATATGCTTTCGACAAAAAAAACGAGGCTGTTTTGCAACAGCCCCGCAAACCCTTTCCGGTACAATAACTTACTTCTGACTTACTTCTCGAACGGGAACTTGTAAGGCAGTTTGAACTCGTCCCTGAGGGCGATGAACTCCTTCTGGATGGCCTCTCCGACAGGTACTCCCTTGTCCTTGCGGTCCAGCCATGCAAGGTGCTCCTTCTCGCCTGCGGTGTAGATGCGCTCGGCTCCCGGAGCCTTCTCAGAGGCCCTAAGGTCGCGGCAGATTCCGCCGGCTGTCTTCTTGAATGTGTCCAGGCCCATGAAGAACTCGGGATTGATGACGAAGAAGAAGTGTCCGAGTCTGTACATCTGGGTATTTCCATCCTTGTCCTTGCCGTTGAGGTCCTTCATGTAAGGGCCTCCGGCGAGAGCTGCGGACAGGATTTCGACGACTGTGGTGAAGCCGTATCCCTTGTAGCCGCCTGTGGCCTCTCCAAGTCCTCCGAGCGGAAGAAGAGCGGCCTGGCCGGCTCTCATGTCCTTGAGGATCTTGCCGCTGTCGGTCATGGTCTCGCCCTGGCGGTTGGTGACGAGTCCTGCGGGAGTGGGCTTTCCGCTTCTCTCATAGAACTCGATCTTTCCGTTCTGGATGGTAGATGTGGCGCAGTCGAAGTTGAACGGGAAGTCCTCGTCTGTGGGCATTGTGAATGTCAGCGGGTTGGTTCCCATCATGGGCTCTACGCCCCAGGTCGGTGCTACAGACGGTCTTGCGTTGGTTCCCGAGATTCCGATCATACCGGCCTTCTCTGCCATTGTTGTCCAGTAGCCTGCAATTCCGTAGTGGGTGGAGTTGAAGATTGTTCCTCCAGCCATTCCGTACTTTTTGGCCTTTTCAATGAGCATCTCCATCATCCTGTAGGATGCGACCATTCCCATTCCGTTGTTGGCGTCCATGACGACCGTGGTGGGTGTCTCCTTGACTATGTCTATCTTTGTCACAGGTAATAGTGTTCCGTTCTTGATGCGGTCAAGATAGATGGGTTTGAAGCGGTTGCAGCCGTGGCTTTCAATGCCTCTTCTGTCGGACTCAAGAAGTACGTCCGCACAGATTTCGGCGTCCTTTCTTGGTACACCGTATTTCTCAAACACATCGATCATGAAGTCATTGACCATCTTCCATGGTATATAAGGTCTTGTTTCCATGTTATTCCTCCGTCCTCTTCTTCTATTATCTCAAGTTTTCAGACTTTTTTGAATGTCCTATACCTTTTGCCTTTCACTCCTCGGCCCAGAATATGGCGGTCTTGACCGCCTTGTTCCATCCGTTGATGAGCCTGGATCTCTTTGTCTCGGTTATATTGGACTCAAAGAGCTTGTCCACAGCCCAGTTCTTCTTTATATCTTCCTTGCTCTTCCAGTATCCTGTGGCAAGTCCTGCAAGGTATGC
>CADBOI010000167.1 GCA_902796335.1 uncultured Spirochaetales bacterium | reverse complement strand
CATGGATGAATTCCGCTTCGCTTCTCAGGATACAGGACTGCCAAAACTAACTGTCGGAGAGCTGACCAACCTCATCAAGACCACTCTGGAGGGCTCGTTCTACGGGCTGACTGTTGAAGGTGAGATTTCAGGTTTCAGGCCGGCCTCGACGGGGCATTGGTATTTCTCCCTGAAGGACAAGGATGCGGTGATCAGCTGCGCGATGTGGCGCTCGAATGCGGCCAGAGTCCAGTTCAGACCGAAGGACGGGATGAAGGTCACAGTGACGGGCAACATCAGCGTGTTCGAGCCCAGGGGAACGTACCAGATCGTGTGCACGACCATGACCAGCTCGGGCGAAGGCGACATCCTGGCCATGCTGGAGGAGCGAAAACGCCATTACGACAGCCTGGGCTATTTCGATGCCGCGCGCAAGAGGCCCATTCCAAGGCATCCGAACCGGGTGGCGGTGATCACAAGCCCGACCGGCGCGGCGCTGCAGGACATTCTGCAGATCACAGGTCGCCGGAACCGCGGGATGGACATCATCATCCTGCCGGCTGTGGTGCAGGGTGCCGAGGCGGCCGCCTCCATTGCAACGCGCATCCGGGAGGTCAACGAGTTCCTGCTGGCCGATGTGATGATTGTGGGCCGTGGCGGCGGAAGCGTGGAAGACCTTCTGCCGTTCTCGGAGGAATGTGTGATCGAGGCCATACACGAGTCGCAGATTCCGGTGATTTCGGCTGTGGGCCATGAGATCGACTGGGCCATCTCCGACTATGTGGCGGACCTGAGGGCACCTACCCCGTCTGCCGCCGCCGAGCTGGTCTGCGAGAGCAGCATCGACCTGCTTGAGAAGGTCGGGAAGACAAGGCAGGCGATGGTCGAGGCGATCACCGGCAGGATCAGCTCGGTCAAGCTGAGGATCGCGGCGTTCTCGCCGGCAAGCGCAAGGGCGCAGCTTGAGAACCGGCTGAACCGGGTGCGGATGAGGCTGGATTCGGAGCAGACTGCGATCCAGCATCAGATGGACAGCATGCTTTCTGACAGGAAAGCAAAGGTCCAGATGCTGAGCCACAAGATTCAGGCGTTGTCCCCTCTTGCTGTTCTGGAGCGTGGCTATGCTATAGTGACGTCGGAAGACGGGAAGACGATAAAGAAAACAACGGATGCAAAACCGGGTCAAAACATAAATCTGAGGATGTCGGATGGCATCTTGAAAGCTAATGTCAGGGAGGTTGAGGATGGCAGACAGTGACAGGACTTTTGAAAAGAAGCTTTCCAGAATGGAGGAAATCTCGAAGACTCTTTCCGATCCGGATACGGATCTTCAGAAGGCCGTTTCCCTGTTCGAGGAAGGCATGAAGCTTGCTTCGGAAGTGGACAGGCAGCTTTCTGAAATCGAGCGCAGGGTCCAGATTGTCACAAGCCGTCCCGGCGAGAGTTCTGACGGAGTGATTACGGAAGAGTACAATGGCTAAGAATCCTATCCTTTACGAAGACGACAACATTGCAATTGCAGACAAGGAACACGGCATTCCTACGGTTCCTCTCAAGTGCCAGCAGCCTGACAACACCCTTTTGGGGATTGTCGCCTCATTCTGTCCTTCCGTCATGTCCGTCGTGGGAAAGAACCCATGGGAGCACGGAGCCGTGCACAGGCTGGATACTGCCACCGGAGGCTTGGTGATCTTTGCAAAGAACCAGGCCATGTACGACCATCTGCAGGACATCCAGAGCAAGAACCTGTTCTCGAAGACCTACATCGCAAACACGGTCTTCTCGGACAGGCTGATGGATCTGGAGCCGGTTTTCGATGCCAACGGTTATGCAAAAATAGTGTCCTATTTCCGCTCATATGGCAAAGGTTCCAAGGAGGTCAGGCCTGTTTCGGACATCAGCAAGGCTGATTCCAAGGTTCAGTACACCACAATGATCCAGAAAATCAGGGGTACTGACGGTCTTTATGGATGCATGATCACCCGCGGTTTCCGCCACCAGATCAGAGCGCACCTTGCATGGATCGGAAGACCCATCAAGGGCGATGAGATCTATGGCAACGGAAGCGTTTCCGACATCCTGGAGCTTGACTGCATATCGGTGAACTTCCCGCTTGAGAACGGAAAGCCGTTCTTCTTCTCGAAGTTCAACTCCCCGAACGCGCGCTGAACCAAAGCAGATCCGACGCAGATCAGAATCACGACTCAAAGCAACCCCAAAGCACAAAACCTGCGTGCATTTGACATTCTCAAACATGTCAACAAATGCTAGAATTCCAGCATGAGAAAAGCCCTGCCCTGCCTGCTGGCCGTCATCACGATTGTCCTCGTTCTGCTTGCATCCTGTGCGACAAGCGATGTGGACAGGGTCTTCAGCGAGGAAGAGTGCAGATACACGCTTGAGATGGTTCTCACGCAGGCAACCGACACGGCAATTCCCGCGCTGTTCGTGGACATCAACAACTACAAAATCAGCATGGTTCCTTCCAGATTCTCATATCTGGACAACCTGCGGATGACAATCCCCGGCATGGACAGGCTCCTGCACCAGTGGGAAAGCGATGTCCTGAGCTACATCTTCCCCTACTTCGAGGAGTTCTCGGTCTACCTCGAGACCCTTGCCAAGAACTATGAGTTCACCGACCCCGTGGGCCTGATAAACGCAGGGGCGGGATCGGTGAGCGACGACATCAGGAAGACCCATGGCGAGGAGATGGCCGCTCTGACAAAGCAGCGCCTTGAGGGTCTGGACACAGGAACATGGGCCAAGATAGTCATCCAGTACAACTCGTGGGCCAGGTCCATGGACAACCTCTACGGGCAGAAGTACCCGGCAATCGACCCGGACATGCCGTATGAGACGCTGATTCTCCTGCTCGGGCACCATCTGGCCGATGTATATCTGAACACCCTCACCTTCTACGAGGTACTGATCAGGACGACTCCGAATCCCGACATGGATCCCGTGGCAGCCAGGGTTCTGGGTCTTGAGTGAGGCATTATGGGCGAACTTTTCGACAGCAACAGAATAGACATCAAATCCCAGCCCCTTGCCTACCGCATGCGTCCCAGGACTCTTGACGAGTACATCGGACAGGACCATATCATCGGACCGGGCAGGCTGCTCAGAAGGTCCATCCAGGCCGACCAGCTTTCGTCCGTTATCTTCTACGGGCCTCCCGGAACGGGAAAGACCACACTGGCGCGCGTCATCGCCAACACGACAAAAAGCCACTTCTCGACAATCAACGCCGTGCTTTCCGGCGTCAAGGAGCTCCGCGAGGAGATCGATGCGGCCAAGAACCGCCTTGATCTGTACGGCAGCCGCACCATCCTCTTTGTGGACGAGGTCCACCGCTGGAACAAGAGCCAGCAGGACGCCCTGCTTCCGTGGGTCGAGAACGGCACGTTCATTCTGATCGGAGCCACCACGGAGAACCCGTTCTTCGAGGTCAACGCCGCTCTGGTCAGCAGATCAAGGATCTTCCAGCTCAAGCCGCTTACTGATGAGGACCTGACCAAGATCGCCTGGCAGGCCGTGCGAGACAAGGAGCGAGGCTACGGAACACTTGATGTGAGCTTCGAGGACGGAGCGCTTGAGCATCTTGTGGACGTTGCCCGCGGCGATGCCAGAAGCCTTCTCAACGCCCTCGAGCTTGCGGTTGTGACCACAAAGCGCGACGGAAACAAGGTCTACATCACCAAGGAGACCGCAGAGGAGAGCATCCAGCGCAAGGCTGTTCTGTACGACAAGGAAGGCGACTACCACTTCGATGTCATCAGCGCTTTCATCAAGTCGCTTCGCGGCTCGGACCCCGATGCGGCGCTCTACTGGCTTGCAAAGATGGTATACGCCGGCGAGGACCCCCGTTTCATATTCAGAAGGATGATGATCAGCGCCTGCGAGGACGTTGGACTTGCAGACCCCAATGCGATAGTGGTCGTCCAGTCGGATGCAGCCGCATTCAACGCCATCGGAATGCCCGAGGGCCGCTACCATCTGACCCATGCGGCCCTGTACCTTGCAACCGCCCCCAAGAGCAACAGCGAGATGGGCTTCTTCGATGCCCTGAAGGCTGTGGAGCAGGAATCGGCCGCATCCGAGGTCCCGAACCACCTTCGCGACGCAAGCCGCGACTCCAAGGGCTTCGGCCACGGTGAAGGCTACATGTATCCGCACGCCTACCAGGACCACTGGGTGGCCCAGCAGTATCTGCCCAACGAGCTTCAGGGCAAGGTCTTCTACCATGTGGGCAACATAGGCTACGAGAAGAAAATCGCCGACCTGGTCAACAGACGACGCGAGATCCAGCTTGAGAGCGTCGACATCAACGCGTTCCCCGAAAACCTCACCTTCTCGCCCGACGACAAGGGCCGTGACCTCTGGCTCAGAAGGACGATGAGCGGCAGAAGCAGCGCCCTGGAGGGCATGCGCAACCGCATGTTCGAGAACCTTTCCATCATCCGTTCCGACAGGGTCCTCGTTCTGAACGCAGGACACGGTCTGTTGGTTTGGGAGGCATTCCGCCAAACCCCGGAAGGCCTTGTGGTGGCCCATGTAAGAAACGCCGAGGAGACGGCCTACCTTTCACAGTACATCGGAACTCTGGACAGTGTCAGCGCACCTAAAATCGTCCAGGGCCAGGATGTAAACAATGTCCTGTCAGGTCTTGAATCCGGCACTTTCTCCAATATAGGTATTGAGAAAGGCCTCCGTTTCGAGCACATCCAGGGCCGCAACATCATCAGTTGCAAGACGGCAAAAGACCTGGAAAACGGTCTTGCTGTCCTTGGGAAGGCAAAGGCTCTTCTTGCCCCTGGCGGCGACATCGTGCTCTGCGAGACACTGATCAGCGAGGCATCCAGGCTGTCCGACTTCATCCACATGGGACCGCTTCAGGAAACCCTTATGAAGGCGGAGAAGAAGATCTACTCCACAGTCCCGACACGTACGGACATAATTGATGCCTTGGAGAAGCTGTTCGGCAAGGTGTCGGTCTCGGACTACCGATTCACAGAATCGCGCACCGCAAGGGAAAGCGACATTGTCAGATGGGTAAGAAACAGCTACATCCCTGCCCTTGGGAACCTGACGGATACCGAGGCTTCCAAGCTCGAGAAGGAGCTTGTTTCCGTGCTTTCCGCAGCTCCTCTGATGTGGAACACAAATTGCTTAATAATCTCTTTGTCATAATCGGAAAACCTGTGATATAATGCCTCTTTATAGAAAAGCACCGGCTGAGGATGCTTTCGGGGGATTTTCATGCAGTTTGACCTTACACCGCTGTTCAAATACTTCACATTATTTGACTGCCTGGACCTTGCAGGCAGAATAGTTCTTTCAGCCATTTGTGGCGCGATAATCGGCCTCGAGCGAGAGAAGCGTTACAAGAACGCCGGTCTCAGGACCCACGTCATCGTCGCCATCTCCGCAGCCATCCTTATGATTGTTTCCAAGTACGGCTTCATCGACATCGCCAGCATCGAAGGTGTCAGGCTCACATCGGATGCAGGAAGAATCGCAGCCAGCGTCATCCAGTCCATCGGTTTCCTCGGCGCAGGCGTCATCTTCGTCAGGAAAGAGAACATCATCGGCCTCACAACGGCCGCAGGTCTCTGGGCCACAGTGGGTATCGGCCTCTGCTTCGGAAGCGGAATGTACTTCCTTGGAGTCAGCGCAACGCTGATAATCATCCTCACCCACTACATCCTCAGAGTCCATCACCAGAGGATCGCCACCCAGACAGTAGGCATCATCGTCTGCAACCTCACCAAGCACAACATGACAGTGAAGGACCTCGCCGAGAAATTCAACGGCACCGGGATGTCCCTCAGAGACTTCTCGTGCAACCGCAAGGATGGCGAGGGCGTCGTGATCAAGGCCAATGTCGTCTTCAGCGACAGGAAGTCCCTCATGGAGCATGTGTCCATCATGGAAAGCCTCCCATTCATCGATTCATTCGAGGTCTATCCCTGATAGCAGCAATCGGTGACGATTGGTGACGTCGGTGACGACAGTGACGTCGGTGACGACAGTGACGTCAGTGACCGCAATGCGTGGTTGACTTTTTTCATGCCTTAGGGCATATTAAGGCAGTCAATTGACATTCTTGGTGGAAGTAGTTCAATGGTAGAGCGCCAGATTGTGGATCTGGTTGTTGAGGGTTCGAGCCCCTTCTTCCACCCTAGTCCAGCTGCGGCTGGACTTTTTCATATAAAGATGCGCCTGTAGCTCAATTGGATAGAGCGTCGGACTTCGAATCCGCAGGTCGCGCGTTCGAATCGCGCCAGGCGCAACCTCTTACTCCTGAAATTTTTTTTACATTTCCCTCTCTATTATGTGATATCATTTTTCAGGGCGCTTTTTTGCTTCAGGAGGAATCATGTCAAGAAAAACTGTTTTTGTGATGATCATATCAATGATCCTGGTTCTCTGCGTCTTTGTCGGATGCGACAATTTAACGGCCGACAAACTTGCGGGGACATGGAAGTATTCGTACGACAACGAGCTTGGTAAAGGCTATGTTGAACTCAAATTCGATGGAATGGGACATTTCTCCGTTTCATACTTCAATGACGGTGAGGACTTGGGTACGGATCACGGGATCTACAACATCAAAGACGACTTTATCAACATGGTCTACGATTATGATGATGATGGAGATAACTATAAGGCCTATGTAAAGAAAGTGAACGAGGGAACGGACATAGCCCCGTCATACGTGTACTATTTTGCATATACGACAGAGAACGAACCGCCTGTTTTCGATGATGTGCCTTACACCTGTGAAGGTGGCGACTTCAGAGGCATGATACAGGAGAAGAAATATCCTATCATGCTGACTTACAGAGAAATCGATGATGAACTGAATTACAAGTACTACGATTACGCGGCCTATTACAGCGATATGTACTACGCGACAGCGGCCGCCAGTAAATATGATGCCAACGGTTCACTTCTGTACGGTTTTGAGGAATCGGCAAAAGCCAGGATGGAATGGAACAATCCTGCAAACTGGAGCTGGAATGCCGAGGGTGTTTCCACAAGCCCCGTATACATTCTCAGAACAGCTGAAGATGTGGTCTATGGGGAAATGATCAAGTATTCACTCAACGGCAAAACGCTTTCCCTCTGGTGGGATTACGAAGACGAAGAGATGTCGGACTTCATCAAACAATAATCTTTATGACGACAGATAGCCGGAATCAGTTATACTGTTGTCATGATTACAAACGATAAAGGAATTGTCGAACTAAAGCATTTCATCCTGCGGGAGGTCTGCCGCCTTGCTTGGGAAGGGCGTCTGACCTCCGGGGAAACCGAAAAAATCGTCTATCAGGTGAGCCCGGGACCTAAGCCGAAATACCGCTGCTGTGTATACAAGGAGCGGGAGATTGTCCGCGGCAGGATCAGACTCGCAATGGGTCAGGATCCGGATCCGGCTCACAGTTCCACAAACGTGGTCTCCGTCATTTCCGCAGCCTGCGACGACTGCCCTATCCAGACCTATTTTGTATCGGATATCTGCCGCTTCTGTCTTGGAAAGGCCTGTCTCAGCAGCTGCCGTTTCAACGCCATTGCACCGGGCGACCACAAGATGAAGATTGACCCGGCAAAATGCAAAAGCTGCGGGATGTGCGCAAAGTCATGTCCGTTCGGGGCCATCATCCACCAGGAACGCCCTTGCCGCAAGGCATGTCCGGTGGACGCGATCTTCTATGACGAGGCAGGCATCTGCCGTATAGACGAGAGCAGATGCATCCACTGCGGCCACTGCATCCACAACTGTCCGTTCGGAGCCATCGGTTCCAAGATATATGCCACGGATGTCATCAGACACATCATTGACGGCAAGCGTGTCATTGCAATGTGCGCCCCTGCAACAGAGGGCCAGTTCGGCAAGGACATCAGCATGGCAGCCATCCGGGCCGCTCTGAAGAAGGCAGGTTTTGCCGACATGGTGGAAGTCGGACTTGGCGGAGACATGACTGCGGCCTCCGAGGCCTTGGAATGGATCGAGGCTCGCAAGGAAGGACGGATCATGACAACCTCATGTTGTCCTGCCTTCATATCGATGCTGCATCATCACTTCCCCAAACAATATGAAGAGAACAAATCCTCAACGGTGTCCCCGATGGTGGCGGTATCACGATATCTCAAGTCACAGGACCCGGATTGCGTCACCGTTTTCATCGGTCCATGCATTGCAAAGAAGGGCGAGACCATGAACGCCTCCATCAAGAATTCCGCAGACTATGCCCTGACATACGGCGAGATTGTAGCGTTGCTGGATTCAAAGGGAATTGTCCCGGAGCCTGTTGATGAAACCTATCAGGAAGCCTCGTTATTCGGAAAACGCTTTGCAGGCAGCGGAGGAGTTGCCGGCGCCGTGCTGGAAGTGATGCAGGAGATGGGAGAAGACACATCAGACATAAAGCTGATGACCTGTGCTGGCGGAGATGAGTGCAAAAAAGCACTGATGCTTCTGAAGGCAGGCAAACTGGATGTGGATTTCATAGAAGGAATGATCTGCCCCGGAGGCTGTGTCGGAGGTCCGTCCAAGCATCAGGTCGAGTCCATGGTGCTCAAGGCCCGCACCGAGCTTCTGGAAAAGGCTGACAAGCGGAAGATTCTTGAAAACCTTAAGAACTATCCTATGGATCAGTTCTCGATGAACCGAGACGGAAGCAAATGACAGAATGAGGATTTCATTATGAAGGAAAGAAGCACTTACCCCACACCACACAACACGGCTCTTGGCGGAGCGTTCGCAGAGACAGTACTCATGCCGGGAGATCCCCAGAGGTCAGAGTACATTGCAAAGACATTCCTGACAGATCCGGTCCTAGTCAACGATGTCCGTTCCATCCAGGGTTACACCGGTCTTTACAAAGGCAAGAGAGTGTCGGTCATGGCAAGCGGAATGGGAATACCCACCATGGCCATCTACAGCCACGAGCTGTTCAACTTCTACGGAGTGAAGAACATCATCAGGGTCGGCTCCACTGGTTCAATCCAGGCCAACCTCAAGCTTGGTGACATTGTGCTGGCCATGGGAGCCTCGACGGACTCGTCATATGGACAGCAGTTCGGAATCGGAACATGCAGCGCCGTGGCAAGCTTTGATCTGATCGAAACGGCCGTCGGGATTGCAAGGAAGAACAAAGAGGAGGTCACGGTGGGGAACCTGTACTCCTCGGACACCTTCTACATGCCGGATAGCACTATCTACGACAGGCTCAGAGCAATGAGCATCCTGTGCATAGACATGGAGACCTACGGACTGTACGTGAATGCCGCAAGGGCCGGAAAACGGGCCCTCACGCTTCTTACGGTCTCCGACAACCTGGTCACAGGAGGTAAGATGTCAACAGAGGAAAGGAAATCCTCATTCTCAAGGATGATCACCCTTGCTCTGGAGACGGCGATATCAATCTGAAACCAGCCCCAGCTGCACATAGAGTGGATAGCATCTGTCGTACAGACCGCAGCATACATCCATTCCCATATTGGGACTGAAGGCCTTCTGGATGACAGTCTCCCACGAGCCGTATTTTGCAAGCATCTCGTCAGCTGTGGGCCCGTCCTCGTGCCCATAGGTGGCAAGATTGCTCTTCTTCACTTCAGCAAGGCCCTCGGGGTCACCGTCATATGCCGCCAGGCGAAGACGGTTTCTCTCCGCAGACACTGCCCTTGCGATCTCTTCCGTGGAATCACCCTGCTCCTTCATCCGACTGAGGATTGAAGACATGCTTTTCAGCGAGTCATGGTATGTCATGCGCTGCTGACGGGCGTCTGCGACGAACGCAGGATCCGTCCAATCATACTGGGAATAGGAACCTAGGCGCTTGGACTGGGGATCGGGCGAAAAGCCATAGACGGCATCCGGATTCTCGACGATATCCTTCATGGCCTCGGGATTGAGGCGGGGATCATGACCATAGGAGCCTGCCTTGGTCGCGCAGGAGCACATGCATATGCATATTGCCAGTGCCAAGGTAAAGAAAAATAGTTTCTGCTTCATTTTCATTCTCAAGTCAATTCAACATACAATGCCAGCTGCATGTTCTTGTTGAAGCCGGCGCCCAGAATGAGGTCTCCGACAGGTGTGCTGAAACCGTAACCGACGGAGAT
>CADBOI010000166.1 GCA_902796335.1 uncultured Spirochaetales bacterium | reverse complement strand
GTCACCGATGAGAAGTATGATCTGTCCGACGGACAGCGCAGAGAGGACAAGGGATACCAGTTCGGTTTTTCCTTCAACGACTTCACGTTCTTCAACAGCGGTGCGAATGTCGGCTTCTATATCGAGCTGGGAATCAGCCTGAATACCAAGACCGAAAGCACCGTGGACGGTGTTCCGACTTCTGACAAGAAAATCTCTCCGGTCTTTTCCGATTTCATATTCGGATTCGGATTCAGGGCAGATTTGGGCAAAAGGACGGGTCTTCTTATCGGTGTAGGTCCCGAGATGATGATGTACAGCAAGAAGTACAAAGTTGGTTACTACGAGTACGAGAAGGATTTCCTTGTTCTCGGTGTCGGCCTCGATCTTGAGGGTACATACATGGTTTCAAGGGATGTCTACATAGGAGTCGGTTTCAGAAGTTCGTTCATGTTCTTCGGAACAGAGATTGACAAGAGGAAATATGAAACAACCTATACCGATTACGACAACTATTTCGGTTACAGGGTTCTTCCCAGGTTCTCCGTGTTTCTTGGAATCTGATTCTGACCCGATATTCATGGAAGGCTGCCTGATTGGCAGCCTTCTTTTTTACGGGCATCTGACGTCCTACGGATTGATCACATGCAGGCCTTTTGATTTCAGATATTCCGAAGCCTTCTGGTAACGTTCCCTGGAGATGAAATAGGGGGAGTGGGCATCGAGTCCGATATAGACGTCGACATCGTAATCCTGCGCCATGTCCCAGAAACCTTCAGTAGGATAGCCAAGGCCTTTTACAAGACCGCGTTCCTGCTTGATGAAACCCGATGTGTTGTATTCGACGGGTATCCTGTGCTCCTGAGCAAGGGCAAGGAGGTCGCGTGATGCGCTGATGCAGTTCTCGTCAAAGACGGGATAGTTGTTGAACACCAGATCCGGATGGCAGATGTACTTGAAAAGACCTGTCTCCACAGCCTTGCGGGTGTTCTCGAAGGACACGATCATGTCTGAGGCTGAGCATCTTTTGCCCAGAAACATCTCTTCCTCGGTTGTAAGGTAATGACTGCCCAGAATGAGGTATTCTATGGAGAATTTCTCAACATGTTCCTTCAGCCAGCCATAGTATTCGACATATGGCTCTACCTCAAGGCCAAGCCTGATGTCGATTTTCCCCGCAAACTCGTCTCTGAGGGAACGGACTGAAGAGACATAGTCGCCAAGCTCCTGAGGGTACATTCGTCCACGCTTTTTCCCGGGATTCTCGAATGGCCATGGAGTATGGTCTGAGAAGCCGAGGACTGTCAGTCCTTCATCAATGGCCTTCAGGACGTAGTCGCGGTCCTCTCCATCGGCATGGCAGCATCTTCTGGTATGGGTATGGTAGTTCTCCATGCCATGAAAACTATCACAATCAATTTGTTTGCACAACGTATCGGTGCGGTGATAGAATTGGCTATCCTTTACTAACCGGGGCATGAAATGAAAAAAACTGTTGTTGCAATTCTTCTTGTGGTTGTCCTGTCTGTTTCCTTTGCCTTCGCTCAGGATTCCGCCTCCAAGAAATTCGTCGAATCGATCCGTCTGGGTGCAGGTTATGACCTGATGTATGCCAGCGGCAAATTCGATGATGGAAAGACCGCTTTCGACAACAGCAAGTCCGGTTTGGGTCTGAGTGCGGGAATGGCCTTTGACCTTTCGGCCATACCTCATTTCATGACGGAGGGCTGGTACTCCTACATCGGTCTGGATTTCTACTTCTCAGGCAACCTGAAATTCAGAGGGGAGACGCATCCGATGGAGACCGAGACGGTGAAGGGAAGTGTTGGTATGAAGGCCCATCTGGTCATGATGCACCACCACACATTCAACACGAAGTTCAATTTCTATTTCGGCGGAGGCCTGTCGTTTGACTGGATGACGGGAAAGCTCACCCAGGGTCCGCAGGAGTCCACCAAATCGGTAACAGCATGGGGAGTGGCTCTTTACGCCGAGGTCAGCTACAGGATCATCAACCACATTTCCGTGGATCTGACGGTGATTCCGGACATAACACTAATCACCAACATGCAGTCGGCAATCGAGTACGACGGATACAAGGAAATCAAGACACGCACCGGCTTCGGTTTCGGAGTCAGCGTGAGCGCGAAGCTGGGACTGAAGTACATCTTCTAAGAAGGGAAAATGGATAGAAATACAATACTCGATTCAATCAAGGGTCGCCTGATAGTTTCCTGTCAGGCGCTTGACTATGAGCCGCTTCACAGCTCTTTCATCATGGGACGCATGGCAAAAGCCGCAAAGGAAGGCGGAGCCGGGGGAATTCGTGCCAACACCCCTGAGGACGTGACCGAGATCAAGAAGGTTGTGGACCTGCCGGTGATAGGACTGTACAAGAAGGACTACATAGACAGCGAGGTCTACATCACTCCCACAATGGTGGAGATAGAGCAGATGATTGCCTGCGGATGCGAGATCGTGGCAATGGATGCCACAGACAGACTGCATCCCAACGACATGGCACTGGACGAGATTTTCTCCCGCGCCAGAAAGGCCTTTCCCTCGCAGCTTTTCATGGCCGACTGCTCAACGTACGAGGAATGCATCCATGCTCAGGAGATAGGCTTTGACATAGTTGGCACGACGATGCGGAGCTACACCCCTTACACAAAGGGGATCAGGATTCCGGATTTCGATCTTTTCAAGAAGTTGAAAGAAAAACTGAGGGTCCCATTCATC
>CADBOI010000165.1 GCA_902796335.1 uncultured Spirochaetales bacterium | reverse complement strand
GACGACAGGTGGAGGCTCAGAAATGATAAAGGTAATGGAATACGGGAAGGTCCCGGAGAATCGCATTTTCGAACGTTCGACATCATCGAGGGATGTTTGCGATGTGGTTTCCGCAATCCTTGCGGATGTGAAAGAGCGCGGCGACCAGGCGCTGAGGGACTACACTCTGAAGTTCGACGGTGTCGCAATCGATGCGATCGAGGTTCCGAAGTCCGAGATCAAAAGCGCCGCGGAGGCGATGGATGAGGCCTTCATGGACGTTCTCAGGAAAGCTGCCGACAACATCAGGGACTACCACAGCCGACAGAAGCGCGAGAGCTTTGTCGTGTCAGAGAAAGACGGCGTGGTCCTTGGTCAGAAGATCGTTCCTGTCAGCGTTGCAGGAATCTATGTCCCGGGCGGAACGGCCGCCTATCCCTCCACGGTACTGATGGACACAATCCCTGCGAAGATAGCGGGAGTCGATCAGGTTGTTATGGTCACACCTCCGGGAAGCGACGGAAAGATCAGCCAGGCGGTTCTTGCCGCGGCATATGTCGCCGGAGTGGACAGAATCTTCAGAATCGGCGGAGCCCAGGCAATTGCAGCCCTTGCATACGGAACGGAGACCGTTCCCAAGGCCGACAAGATTGTGGGCCCTGGAAACATCTTTGTGGCCGAGGCCAAGAAAGAGGTCTCCGGAATAGTGGGAATAGACATGATTGCCGGTCCCAGCGAGATCCTGATAATTGCCGACGGCAAGTCCAATCCCAAGGTTCTGGCAGCCGACATGCTCAGCCAGGCGGAGCACGACAGAAACGCCTCAGCTGTTCTTATCACAGACAGCATAACCCTTGCGGATGCGGTTGCCGACGAGCTAGAGATACAGCTGAACTCGCTTCCGAGGGAAGGCATAGCAAGGGCCTCGATTGAAAGCAACGGCAAGATAATCATAGCTTCATCCATAGATCAGGCTATCGAAATCAGCGACAGGATTGCTCCCGAGCACCTTGAGGTCTGCGTGGACAGCCCGTTCGATTATCTGGACAAGATCCGCAATGCGGGCTCGGTTTTCCTTGGCAGAAACTGCCCCGAGGCATTGGGAGACTATCTCGCCGGTCCGAACCACACCCTGCCCACAAGCGGCACGGCAAGGTTCTCGTCTCCGCTTTCGGTGGACGACTTCATCAAGAAGTACCAGTTCACCTACTACACGAAGAAAGCGCTTGAGAATGTTGCGGACGACATCGCCCTGTTCGCCAGACGCGAGGGCCTTGAGGCGCACGCGAGAAGCGCCCTGGCAAGAAAGACATATGAGAAGGAGGAAGCAAAGTGAGCAGGTTTTTCTCTTCCAAATACGCAGCTCTCGAGGCTTATGTCCCCGGTGAGCAGCCTTCGGACATGAGCCGCTATGTGAAACTCAACACCAACGAAAGTCCGTTCCCGCCATCGCCAAAGGCCCTTGAGTATGCCGCGGCGAACACAAGAAGCCTGAATCTTTACAGCGACCCCCAGTCCCAGCTTCTGACACAGGCAGTTGCAAAGACCTACGGTGTGGATCCCGACATGGTCCTTGTAACCAACGGTTCGGACGAGATCCTGAACTTCGCCTTCATGGCGTTCACAGACAAGAAGAACCCGGCACTGTTTGCCGACATCACATACGGCTTCTATCCTGTATTCGCACAGCTGAACGACAGCCCGTACGAGACGATTCCGCTAAGGGATGACTTCAGCCTCTGCGTGGACGACTACATCGGGAAAAAGGGAACCGTGTTCATCGCCAACCCCAACGCCCCAACGGGCGTGGCTCTTGAGGTCTCCGAGATCGAGCGTCTTGTGAAATCCGACCCCGACCGGATTGTCGTGGTGGACGAGGCATATGTGGATTTCGGAGCCCGGAGCTGCGTGGCGCTGACCAGGAAGTACAGGAACCTGCTTGTCTGCCAGACATTCTCAAAATCCAGGAGCTTTGCCGGCGGAAGGCTGGGATACGGAATAGGGGATCCGGCGATCATCGCGGACCTGAACACCATCAAGTACTCGACCAATCCTTACAACGTGAACTCGATGACGAGCGCCATGGGAATAGGGATTCTGGAAGACGAGGAGTATACAAGGACCAACTGCCTGAAGATAATCGAGAACAGGAACTATACGGTTGATGCACTGAAGAGGCTCGGATTCACGGTCCTTCCCTCATGTGCCAACTTCATATTCGTCTCGTCAGACTCGATCGAGGGCGGTGAGCTTTACAGAAGGCTGAAGGAGAAGGGAGTGCTCGTAAGGCACTTCACGAAGGAGCGGATCTCCAACTGGTGCCGTGTTTCGATCGGTTCCAGAGAGAGCATGGAGATTTTCATAGAGAAGGTAATGGAGATTCTGAAGGCATGAGAAACAGCGAGATAACAAGAAAGACAGCGGAAACCGACATCAAACTGAGCATCGCTCTCGACGGCACGGGAAAGGCGGAGATATCAACCGGCGTAGGGTTCATGGACCACATGCTGACATTGTTTGCCCGCCACGGCATGTTCGACCTCTGCGTTTCATGCAAGGGCGATACGGATGTCGATGACCACCACAGTGTGGAGGATATCGGAATCGCCCTTGGTCAGGCTTTCAGAGAGGCACTTTCGGACAAACGCGGGATCACCCGTTACGGAGACATAACCCTCCCCATGGACGAGTCCCTTGTCCTTGCCGCCGTGGACATCTCAGGCCGCGGAATGCTCTGCTGCGATGTGGAGTTCAAGACCGAAAAAATCGGCACCTTCGACACCGAGCTTGTGGAGGAGTTCTTCCAGGCATTCGCATCCAATGCGGCTCTCACCCTGCACATCAGACAGCTTGCCGGACGCAACTCACACCACATTGCCGAGGCCATGTTCAAAGCAACGGCCAGGGCACTCAGAAAGGCCGTTGCGATTGACCCGACCGCCAAGGACGCGATTCCGTCAACAAAGGGAGTCCTCTGATGACCGCCATAATCGACTACGGTGTGGGAAACCTTTTCTCCATCAGAAGCTCGTTCAGGGCTGTTGGGGAGGATGCGGTGGTCACATCGGACTGCAATGTGCTTGAGAAGGCCGACAGACTGGTCCTTCCCGGAGTCGGTGCGTTCCGCGATGCAAGGAAGGCCCTCTCCGAAAGCGGAATGGAGAACTGCATTCTGGATCTTGCCAAAGGCGGAAAGCCTCTTCTGGGAATCTGCCTGGGGATGCAGATGTTGTTCGAACGTGATTATGAGGACGGGGTCTACGAAGGCCTGTCCCTGATTCCGGGTGAGGTCAGGTCCATAGCCGAGACAATCCCCGCGGATCTGAAGATCCCCCAGATAGGCTGGAACGGTCTTCTGTTCAGAAACAAATCGAGGCTTTTCAAGTACATCAAAGAAGGGGACCACGTCTATTTCGTGCACTCGTACCATGCAACCGGATGTGAGGACTGGACAACGGCAGTCACCGAATACGGCGGACTTCTCACTGCGAGTGTGGAGCGTGACAACGTCTTCGGAACCCAGTTCCATCCGGAAAAGAGTGCGACCGTGGGTCTTTCGATCCTGAAGGCTTTTGTGGAGATATTCTGATATGGTCATTTTTCCTGCTATAGACATTCTCGGAACAAAGGCGGTCAGGCTTCTCAAGGGTGACTACAACCAGGTCACGGTCTACAGCGACCGCCCGTGGGAATTTGCCGAGGACTTTGCGAAGAAGGGCTGCAAAGCCATTCATCTTGTTGATCTGGATGGCGCACGCGAAGGCTCGGCGGTCAACATCAGCACAATAGAAAAGATAGCCCGGATTCCCGGTATGTATTCTGAAATCGGTGGTGGAATAAGAAACAAGGCTACCATTGAGCGTTATCTGAATGCCGGAATCTCCAGGGTCATCCTTGGTACCGCAGCGCTGAACGACCCTGCTTTCCTGAAGTCATCTGTCTCGGAGTTCGGAGACAGGATTGCAGTCGGTGTGGATCTGAAGGACGGAAAGGTTGCCATCAAGGGATGGCTCGAGACTTCGGACAAGGACGGTCTTGTCTTTCTGAAGGAGCTTGAGGATCTGGGAGTCAGAGGTGCCATTGTGACGGACATCTCCAAGGACGGAGCCATGAAGGGAACCAACCTTGAGTTGTACAGGACAATCGCCTCTTCGGTGAAGATGGACATAACCGCATCAGGCGGGGTCTCCACCATAGATGATGTCAGCTCTCTGAAGGAGATCGGCGTCTTCGGCGCCATAATCGGAAAGGCTTATTATACCGGGGCCATAAAGCTTGAGGATGCATTGGAGGTTGCGCGATGATCACCAAAAGGATAATACCCTGCCTTGATGTCAGGGACGGAAGGGTTGTCAAGGGCGTCAACTTCCAGGGTCTTTCTGATGTCTCGTCCCCTGTGGACCTTGCCGACTACTATTCAAGAGTCGGTGCTGACGAACTTGTCTTCTACGACATCACAGCCTCATCCGACGGCCGCAAGCTGTTTACGGACATCCTCAGGGAGACTGCATCCAAGGTTTTCATTCCGCTGACTGTAGGTGGCGGCATCAACTCCCTGGATGACTTTGACCGGGTCCTCAAATGCGGAGCCGACAAGGTAAGCGTCAATTCCGGAGCAATAAGGAATCCCTCCCTTGTGAAGGAAGCGGCCCTGAGATACGGCAGCCAGTGCGTTGTCATCTCGGCCGATGTGAAACGTGTGGACGGAGTTTTCCGTGTCTTTGCAAAGGGCGGACGCGAGAACACAGGTCTTGAGGCGGTGAAATGGATAAGCGACTGCGTGAACAACGGAGCCGGAGAGGTTGTGCTCAACAGCATAGACACCGACGGGGTGAAGAAGGGCTTTGACCTTGAGATGCTCCAGGCTGTCTGCGATGCGGTGAACGTTCCGGTCATCGCCAGCGGCGGAGCCGGATGCATAGATGATTTTGTGAAGCTTTTCAAGACAATTCCCAAGGTGGATGCGGGACTTGCCGCCTCGATCTTCCACTTCGGAGAGGTGAAGATTCCGGATCTCAAGAGGGAGCTTGCCGCAAACGGCATAGGCATGAGACTTGTGGAGGAGATGTGATGGTCAGCATTGATGATCTTAAGTTCGATTCGAACGGCCTGATTCCGGCCATTGTGGTGGACCACAGCACAAAGCAGGTCCTGACTCTTGCCTACATGAACAGGGAGTCTCTGGAAATCTCCATGAAAAAGCGTCTGACCTGCTTTTGGTCCAGATCACGCAGAAAGCTCTGGCTGAAAGGTGAGACCAGCGGCAATTTCCAGCACATCGTCTCCATCACAAGCGACTGCGATGACGATGCTCTTGTTGTCGAGGTGAATCCTGACGGACCTGCGTGCCACACGGGAACATTCTCCTGCTTCACTCACACTCTTCTTTAAGCCCTCTTTTTGAACAACACGAACTTCTCCAGCGGAAACATCACCAGGGTGTAGATAGCTCCTGCGAATATGACCGCCAGTGTCGGAGCCAGCTTCTGGAAGAACGGTATGCCTGTGCTCAGGAACAGGTGGTTCAGAATTCCCTGTAGCCATGTTGCCACGAAGATCAGGATCACAAGCACGACCATGTAGACCACGAAGCACCATCTGGGGGCCTCGACCTTGAACGTCGTCTTCTTGTTCTGGATGTACTGGTATGTGTTGGCCGCAAGGTTTGAGATGAAGAACGGCAACACGTAACCCCAGTTGCTGTTGCCTTCGCCCATCACGGTCTCGTTGAACAGTTTTGCAAGGAAAAGCGGCAAAGGCTCCTTCCAGTCCCTCATCAGAAAATAGAGGACATTTACCACGATCAGCTGGATTATGGCTCCTATTCCTCCGACAATTAGGAACTTCACGAACTGCCATAATCCTGTGTTTTTCTTTTCCGTTGTACTCATACCAGGACGATTATGTCAAAAACGGCTTCCTTTGGGAACCGATGGTTTTTGAGTAAAAAAGAACGCCCGGACTCTGTCCAGGCGTCTCACACTAAAAGGAGGTATATTGAAAAAAACTGTTGCTCGACTTTTATATAGCAAGTACCGTGCCAAGTGGCCATAAACGGCGGAAAAGGGCATATAATTGTCTTTCTGGACAAGTTATCATTGTATACAATGTCTGATTTGGCCGTTTTGGCTGTGCAAAATTGTATACAACTGTGAAATTTTTGACATTGGTGTGCAATTTTTTCTCACTAATATATCACTTTCACTTTTTCCGTTTGGTTATGGGAACAAGAGGGTGAGAGAGAAAACCATTTTACTGCACACGGGTATTGTGGTAACATTTGCATGCAAATCGGAGGAATCGATGAAAAAGGTCGAGGATTACATAATCACAATTCCTGATTTCCCGGAGCCGGGAATCATGTTCAGGGACATCACCGGAATTCTGGAAAACGCGGACGGACTGAAGCTCGCCATCGACGAGATGGTCAAACTCCTTGATGGAGTCGAGTTCGATGCCATAGCCGGTGCCGAGTCCAGAGGATTCATGCTGGGCATGCCGCTTTCATATCTGCTGCACAAGCCCTTCATCGCTGTGCGCAAGGCCGGAAAGCTCCCCAGGGAGACCGTTTCCGAGTCCTATGATCTTGAGTACGGAAAAGCTACCATAGAAATCCATACATCCAGCGTGAAGCCGGGCGACAAGGTCGTTCTTCTTGACGACCTGATTGCAACCGGCGGAACCATGAAGGCTGCTGTCAACCTGATCGAGAGATGCGGCGGCGAGGTCGTGAAGATCATCGCCCTGGTGGAACTCAAGGGCCTGAACGGCAGGGAAGTGCTCAAAGGATACGACATCAGCTCCGTCGTGGCCTACGAAGGCAAATAAAAGGCAGTATATTTTTCATTTTTTGCGGGTTTGCACTGCTTAAGCAGTCTAAAAACCATTTTTTTGAAAAACGTCCTGCCTTGCGGTGGTCCGTTCCTATACAAATCGGAATATTAGAGGCGTCAAACTTCACGTTGGCGCCTCTTTTTGTTATATTAGTGCTGGAAATAATGATATTACGGGTCTAACGGCCCTTTGGAGCAGAAAATGACAGTAGTCAAAAAGCAGAAAACACCGATCACACTTCTTTGCGGTTACCTCGGAGCCGGAAAGACAACCCTTCTGAACAAGGTTCTCAACAACCAGCAGGGTTACAAGGTAGCAGTCATTGTCAACGATATCGGAGAGGTCAATGTAGATGCCTCTCTCATCGCCAAGGGCGGCAACATCACCGATACAAGCGATATCGTCCCTCTTACAAACGGATGCATCTGCTGCACCCTCAAAAGCCAGATGGCGACCAACATCGAGAAGATGATCAAGACCGGGAAGTACGACTACATCCTGATCGAAGCTTCCGGTGTCTGCGAGCCCATGCCGATCGCCCAGGAGCTTGAGCTGATAAAGAACGGAAAGCTGGACAATGTGGTTGGCGTTGTCGATGCTGCAAGACTTGTAGACGAGTTCGCATCCGGCGACAACCTTCTGAAGAAGGATGAGATCGAGGAGGAGGACATCGAGAGTCTTCTCATCCAGCAGATCGAGTTCTGCTCCACACTGATCATCAACAAGATCGACCTTGTCTCCGAATCCGAGCTGGCAAAGGTCAGAAAGGTAGTCCAAGCACTGCATCCGGGTGTCAAGGTCATCGAGACTAGTCACGGCGACGTTCCTGTAAAGGACATCCTTGCAACCGGATCGTTTGATTTCGACGAAGTCTACGGAGCTGCCGGTTGGTGCAAGGCTCTTGAAGAGGGCGAGCTGGGCGACGACGAAGACGATGACGACGATGATGACCATGACCACGATGAGCATGAGCACCATCATGAGCATCATCACCACCATGACCACGATGAGCATGAAGAGCATGAGCATGGTCATGAGCACCACCATCACGAGCACAGGCACGAGGGAGAGAGCGAGGACGAGTACGGAATCGGAACCTTCATCTACTACAGAAGGACCCCGTTCAACAGAAATCGTCTGAGAGAGTATGTTAAGAACTGGCCCAAGTACATCATCAGATGCAAAGGTCTTGCATGGTTCGGCGACGAGTATGATATGGCCTATGTCTTCGAGACATCAGGCAGACAGCTTCTCTGCGGCCCTTACGGAAAGTGGATCGCATCCGCTCCGGCTGCCCAGAGACGTCAGATCCTGGCAGAGAATCCTTCCATCAGGGAAGACTGGGACGACGAGTTCGGTGACAGAATGGTCAGGCTCTGCATTATCGGAAAGAACCTGAATAGGAAGGCGATTGCCGCAGAGCTGGACAAGCTTCTGTGCACCGAAGACGAGATAGAGAAATAAAAGCTCTGTCTGCAATACAAAGGGTGTTTGGAAAGATTCACACAGGACTTCCCGAACACCTTTTTTTGTACACCTGAATATTCCTTGCGCGATTGTTCATTGGCTGTGCGCCGCCTGTGCAGCGCTTTGCACATGCCAGGCGGGGCGCGGCCTTCAGCCTTGGCGCCCGACGCCTGAGGCTTGTGCGAAGATTGCCGAT
>CADBOI010000164.1 GCA_902796335.1 uncultured Spirochaetales bacterium | reverse complement strand
CTTGCAGCAGTAGCGTAGTGGTTACGCACCACCTTGCCAAGGTGGCCTACACGAGTTCGAATCTCGCCTGCTGCTTTTTTTATTGTTATTACGACGGGATTTAACATCTACTTGCTCCGTCTAATAAATAGCTAAAGGAGGAAAGCATGACCATGTTTTCAACCGAGATGGTGAGCAAATACCATCCGGACAAATACGCAGACCAGATTTCAGACACAGTCCTTACCGAAATCCTCAAGTCGGATCCCGCCGCCCACGTGGCGTGCGAGACCATGGTCAAGGACGACACCGTTGTCCTTGGCGGCGAAATCACAACATCGGCAAAACCCGACTACGACGCCATTGTCAGAAGCGTCGGCAACAGGCTGAACTACAAGGTCGGAAAGGTGATCAACCTGATCACGACACAGTCCCCGGAGATCGAGAACGCCGTTGATTCAGACGAGCGCATCGGAGCAGGGGACCAGGGCATGATGTTCGGCTACGCCGTCAATGGAGGAAGGTACTATCTTCCTTACGGACAGGAAATTGCAATCGACATCATCAAGGCAATCGAGTACGATGTCGAGCACAATCCCAACACCATCTTCCAGGGTGATACAAAGACCCAGGTGACCACAGACCTCAGCGTTCCCGGCTTCGAGAAGCCGCTGGACACAATCCTCATCTCCGCCTGCCACAAGGAAGGCTATTCCCTCGCTCAGGTGCAGAACAGGATCCTCAGTCTTCTCGAGGAAAACGGCATTCCGCTTGCAAAGAAGATGCTGATCAACCCGGCAGGTGTGTGGACATTCGGAGGTCCCGCCGCCGACTGCGGACTCACCGGAAGAAAAATCGTCTGCGACCAGTACGGCGGCTATGCCCCCGTAGGTGGCGGAGCCTTCAGCGGCAAGGATCCTTCAAAGGTTGACAGAAGCGGCTGCTACATCGCCCGCCGCATCGCAGTGGATATGGTCAAGAAGTACGGATTCGAAAGCTGCACCGTCCAGATCGCCTATGCAATCGGTGTCAGCCAGCCTGTTTCCGTCTCCGCATTCGGTCTGGATGCCCGTTCCAAGAAAATCGATGTCAGCGATGATGTGAAATCATTCTACGACCTGACTCCCAAAGGGATTTCCGACTATCTGAACCTCACAAAGCTGGATTACTCGGTTATTTCCGGCGGAAACCACATGATCAGGTTCATTTGATCTCAAGAGGGATGAAATCGTATTTCTTCAGGTCGAATAGTCCCAGGTCGGTGACCTTTATCTCCGGAATGACGACGAGTGACATGAAGCAAAGCGTCATGAACGGATCCACGCCACCGCTGATTCCCAGTTCAACCCTTGCCGTTCTGATTATCGATGCAAGGCGGCCGGCAACGACCTCTCCGGGGAGGTCTGTCATAAGACCGGCTATCTCGTGCTGAACCGACTCGATCACATGGCCGCCTTTGACCACGGTCATTCCTCCGCCCATTCTGATCAGCTCGCGGACTGCGATCTCCATGTCCTCGCTGCTGTCGCCTGCAACTATGACGTTGTGCGAGTCATGGGCGATTGATGTGGCTACGGCACCGCCGCGCAGGTTCAGGCCGCTGATCAGGGCAAGACCGACGTTTCCTGTACCCTTGTGCCTCTCCACAACGGCGATCTTGACAATGTCATCGTCGTTGCGCTTCCAGCATCCGCGCTCGTCGAGGTCCACATAGGCCTCGACTGCCTTGGTAACTACAGAACCCGGAAGGATCTGGATGACCTTGACGTGGTTGGATGAAAGCTTCAGGTCGAAGCGGCTGGCGCTGAGGTCGCGGATGTTCATCTTACCGCTGACCTTCTCTATGGAGACGTGTACCGGCTTGACCAGGTAATGTCTCTGCGAAGCCACGTGCTTTCCTGCGGTGTAGACCTCGTTGACCTTGAAGTCCTTGTCAAGGGATGAGAGGAACAGAAGGTCCGCTCTTCTTCCCGGAGCTATGGCTCCGCGGTCGTCCAGTCTGTAGCAGTTGGCCGCGTTGATAGTGGCCATGCAGATTGCCGTGATGGGATCGACGCCCTCGGCGATCGCCATGCGGACGTTGTTGTCTATGTGGCCGATCTCCACCATTGTCTTTGCCGCGCAGTCGTCGGTGCAAAGCAGGCAGCGGTCGGTGTTCCTGTCATCCATTCCGCCCAGCAGGTTCACAAGGTCGTGGCAGGCGGTGCCCTGTCTGAGAAGGACATACATGCCGCGGCGGACTCTGTCGCGCAGGTCCTGCGGGGTGGCACATTCATGGTCGGTGAGGATTCCGGCTGCGCAGTAGGCGTCGAGTCTGGGGCCGAATCCCAGATAATGGCCGTCAATGACCTTGTTGGCGTTCTTGGCAACAAGGATCTTGTCCATGACATCATCCTTTGCGGCACAGACACCGACGAAGTCCATCATCTCACCAAGTCCCAGTACCCTTGGATGGTCGATGCGTTTTGATATCTCGTGTGCGTCAAGGTATGCACCGGAGTTCTCATACGGGGTGCACGGGACGCAGGACGGAACCTGAAGGAATACTGAGAGCGGCAGTTTCTCGGTGGCTTCGAGCATGTAGTCGAAACCGTCCAGGCCGCAGACGTTTACAATCTCGTGCGGGTCGGCAATGACCGTTGTCGTTCCGCATGGGACCACAAGCCTTGAGTATTCAGCAGGGGAGACATGGGAGGACTCGATGTGCAGGTGGCTGTCGATGAAGCCCGGGACGATGTATGCACCGTTGGCATCCACGACTTCCTGAGCCTCGGGGAACCATGATTCCCCATAGCCGGCGATCAGACCGTCAACAACATAAAGATCGGCATCGAATACCTCTTTGTTGAACACATCCACAATGTGGCAGTTCGTGATCCTCAGATCGGCTCTTGCTCTTCCTCTTGAAACGTTGATCAGGCGCTGAAGGCTCTTCCTGTCCATTTTTGTCCTCCTTGTTTAAAAAACGCCGCAGGAAGAACCTGCGGCATAAGTGGGTTCAAATACAATCTCAGATTGCCTTGAAGATGATCTTTGCAACGAACAGTGCTGCAACGACCCATGTTGTAGCTCCGATTTCCTTGATCTTGCCTGTGCAGGCCTTGATGATGACGAAGGAAAGGATACCGAACATGATACCATCGGAGATGCTGTAGGCACAAACCATGAAGAGCATGGTGAGGAATGCCGGGATGGCCTCCGAGTAGTCTGTGAAGTCGATATCTGTAACAGGAGTGATCATCAGGACACCGACGATGATCAGTGCAGGAGCTGTAGCTGCGCTTGGGATTGATCCGAACAGCGGCTCGAGGAACAGAGAGAGGAGGAAGAGGACTGCAACTGTGACAGCTGTGAGACCTGTTCTTCCACCCTCGGAAACACCGGATGCACTCTCGACGAATGTTGTGACTGTTGAGGTTCCGAGGACAGCACCGACTGTTGTTCCGATAGCATCGGCGAACAGAGCTTCCTTACAGTTGGGGATTGAACCGTCTTTCTGGATCAGACCGGACTTTCCGGCACATCCGATGAGGGTTCCGACTGTATCGAACATATCGACGAAGAGGAATGTGAACATGACGACGACGAAGTCGAATGTTGACTTGCCGTTAGCGAAGATCTCCTTGAAAGCGAACTCGAAGAAGTAAGGTGCGCT
>CADBOI010000163.1 GCA_902796335.1 uncultured Spirochaetales bacterium | reverse complement strand
TTCGAACGGGCAGTACTTCATCAGTTCAAGCTTGTTCGGATTGTTACGGCGGTTCTTCTCTGTTGTGTAGTTCTTTCTCTTGCACTCCGTGCACTGGAGAGCGATCTTCTCAACAGGGCTCTTCTTTTTGTCTGCCATATCTGTATCTCCTTACGGCCAAAGCCGGTAATCTCCAAATTCCAGCACGCTCCGCCCGTTTAAGCCCCCGAGCGGATTTGAACCGCTGACCCCCACCTTACCATGGTGGTGCTCTACCGACTGAGCTACAAGGGCATAGTACAAGTATGTAAACGTGCAGAATGTAACTTAACAAAAAGCAAACAAGTTTGTCAATAACCTGCGTAAAGTCCTTTGTACATACCTTTCAGCTGACCGCATTGAGAATCTCCGGAAGCAGCTGTTTCTTTCTGGAAAGCACGTCCGGCATGTCATAGACATGTTCGCTGATGACGGAATATGTAAGCTTCTTCTCATACTTCGACGGACTAGAGAACAGGATGCTGTCTCCCTTCATCACATCGGTGACCATGAGCATGGCCCAGGCCAGGGCCTTGGACTTTCCAAGCTCGGCCAGTGACTTGAGGTACTTTTCCCTGTACTCCTCCAGGTCTCCGAAGAAAGGAACCTCGCACTGCCCCACTCCGATCGACACTCCGCCCTCGTTGTAGGTCTTGAAATCCGACTTGATCACCGTCATCGGATCGCGCACGGCAAGGGACTCGCTGTGGCTGAACAGCTCCTTTCCGAACTCCATCAGGTCGTTGATCCCGCACATCGAGGCCAGCTGGTTGGCACTCGCGATGTCAACTGCGGTGGTTGTCGGGGATTTGAGGATCAGCGTGTCGCAGACAATTCCCGTCAGAAGCACCTTTGCCGTCAGGTAATCGGGAATCATGCCGTTTCTCAGATACTGCTGGTGGACTATGGTGCAGGTGCTTCCCAGAGGCTCCACATCCAGAAGAATCGGGGTGTCCGTCTTGGGAGCATCTATCCTGTGGTGGTCGATGATCTCCACGATGTTCGCCTCCTCGATGCCGTGGATGCTCTGGTTGGCCTCGTTGTGGTCCACCAGGATCACGTTGTACTGCGGCTTGTGGAGGAAACATCTTCTTGTCACGAATCCGACGAACTGCTCGCCGTCGAAAACGGGAAGACCTCTGAGGGAGGACGATGCCAGCATGTCCTTGGCGTCGTCGAACAGGTCCGTCACCTGGAGCCTCTGCCCCTGCTTGCCCATTATGCTCCTGACACTGGACGTCATCCTCAGACGCCTGATGGCCTCGGCTGTACCCAGAGCCGTCACATACACGAATCCCTTGTACCCGGAGAAATCGATATCCCCCACACTGTCGGTGGTGGTGATGACCATACCGGGGACGTTCATCTCCATCGCATGCTTTATATGTTCCTTGCGGCACCCCATGACGAGGACGCTGCGGGTGTCGGGCCTGATGAAGGACTTGAAGTCCTCAAGGGCGCCGGCCCCTACAAGAAGGCTGGCATTGATGACATCGCTCTCGCCCCTGCAGACCGTGCGGCCGGGAATTATGGAGGCGATGTTGCGGATGGGCATCTCGTAGACGGGAATCGCCACCGAGTTGTCCTTGAGGAACCAACTGGTGATGTCATCCACACTGAGCAGTCCGAAGAAGTTCCCGTCCTTTGTCACGGGGACCACGGACGGCTGGTTCATGCTGTAGACATTCACCAGATTGTAGATAGGAGAATCGGCATCCACCACCACATCCGGCTTGAGCATCACATCGGAGACCTTCGGATAGACATCATGCATGTACGGCTGTGCCTCGAACCCTATGGAGGCAAGCTGCTTCTTTATGCTCTCGGACAGATGTCCGCACCTGACCGGAACATATGTTGTCGAAGGATCGAGAATGCTTTTGAGCCTTGAGTAGGCATAGGCCGAGCAGATGCTGTCGATATCAGGGTTACGGTGGCCGGAGATGAATACTTTCCTCATGCCTCCACTTTATTATTAATATAAAAAGGTAGTCAACAACAGTTATCCCATGCCCTTCGTTATTGAATAGCTTTCGATTTTTCTGATATACTCCGCATGTTATTGCTAACTTCTTCTGTTTTTAGAAATAACCAAAACATATTTTTCAAGAAAAACCAAGGATCGGCAAATGGCCAGCAAAAAAACAGACAAAATCGAGAACACAAGAATATCATACACTGCAAACGCCATCGAGCGTGATTTCGCAGAGCACCTGAAATACACACAGGACGCCGACGTCTTCCATACATCAATTCAGGGACGCTACGACGCTCTTGCCCTGTCAATCCGCGACAGGATCATCCATCAGTGGGACATCTCCAGAAAAACCCACCAGGCAGAGGACGTCAAGCGCGTCTACTACCTCTCTCTTGAGTTCCTCATGGGTCGTGCCATGACCAACAACATCACAAACATGGGACTGACGAACGAGGTCGGAAAGGCACTCAAGGAGCTGGGATACACATATGAGGAACTGGCCGATGTGGAGCCGGATGCAGGCCTTGGAAACGGCGGTCTCGGAAGACTTGCCGCCTGCTTCCTCGATTCCATGGCAACGCTGGAAATCCCTTCTTTCGGATACGGAATCAGATACAACTACGGAATCTTCAGACAGCAGATCAAGGACGGCTACCAGCTCGAGCAGCCGGACAACTGGCTCAGAGACGGAAACCCGTGGGAGATTCCCAGACCGGACCTTAGATTCATCGTCAACTTCGGAGGCCGCGTAGAGGTCATCAGAGAGAACGGCAAGGACAACTACAAGTGGGTGGACACCGACAAGATCATGGGTATGGCCTATGACACACCGATCATCGGCTACGGCGGAAAGACGGTCAACACACTCAGGCTCTGGAGCGCAAAAGCCATTGAGGAATTCAGCTTCCAGGAGTTCAACGGCGGAGACTACACAAAGGCCGTCCGCCAGAAGATGACCGCTGAGAACCTCACCCAGGTCCTCTATCCCAACGACACCCAGTACATGGGAAAGGTCCTCAGACTCAAGCAGCAGTATTTCTTCGTCGCATGCTCGCTTGCCGACATCATGCGCAGATTCAAGCTCCACCACACCAATCTCGATGACCTTCCTAAGTTCGCCGCTATCCAGCTCAACGACACACATCCCTCGATTGCCGTCGCAGAGCTCATGAGAATCCTCATCGACCAGGAGAACCTCGACTGGGACAAGGCGTGGAACATCACACAGCAGTGCATGGGTTATACCAACCACACACTCATGCCGGAGGCCCTTGAGAAGTGGCCTGTTCCCATGATGCAGGAGATCCTGCCCAGACACATGCAGATCATCTACGAGATCAACGCAAGATTCATACGTTACGCAATGACATACTTCCCGATGGACAACCACTCGGTCGCAAAGGTCAGCATAATCGAGGAGTCCAATCCAAAACATGTCAGAATGGCAAACCTTGCCATCATCGGAAGCCATGCGGTCAACGGAGTCGCACAGCTTCACACCGATCTTCTGAAGAACTCCATGTTCCCGGAGTTCAACAAGATATACCCTGAAAAGTTCCAGAACAAAACAAACGGAATCACTCCCAGACGCTGGCTTCTCTCCTCCAACCCCAAGCTCGCAAATCTGATTTCCGACGCAATCGGAGACGAATGGATCACGAACGCAGACAAGCTCGCACTTCTCAAGCCGTATGCCGACGATGCCTCATTTGCCCAGAAGTTCGCGAAAATCAAGGCGGAGAACAAGAAGAGAACCGCCGATTTCCTCTTCCGCGACTGCGGAATCATCCTTGATCCCGACACGATCTTCGACGTTCAGGTAAAGAGAATCCACGAGTACAAGCGCCAGCTTCTCAACGCCTTCAACATCGTCCTTCTCTACCAGAAGCTCAAGAACGACAAGAAATTCTACCAGTCGTTCCCGCCCACGACATTCCTCTTCGGCGGAAAGAGCGCTCCGGGCTATGTAAATGCAAAGCTTTCAATCAAATTCATCAACAACATGGCTTCGATGATCAATTCCGACATCAGCGTCAACAAGAAGCTCAAGGTGTTCTTCATGCCCAACTACCGCGTCTCGATGGCAGAGGAGGTCATCCCCGCAACAAACCTCAGCGAGCAGATCTCCACCGCAGGTCTTGAGGCATCCGGTACCGGAAACATGAAGTTCATGCTCAACGGAGCCCTGACAATCGGAACACTGGACGGAGCCAACGTGGAGATCGCCCAGGAAGCCGGAGAAGAGAACGTCTTCATCTTCGGCCATACCGAGGACCAGATCGCATCGATGAAGGGTCACTACAATCCGTACGACTTCATCAATGCAGACGAGGAGATCAGCGAGGCTGTTAAACTCATAAAGTCAGGATTTTTCAACATCGACGAGCCGGGCGTCTTCGACCAGCTCTTCGGAGACATCTTCGACAGAGGAGACAGATTCTTCATCTTCGCAGACCTGCGCATGTACGCTGACCGCCATCAGGAAGCCCTGAACCTCTACCGTGACGATTTCAAGACATTCAACCGCAAGGCCATCATCAACGTGGCTTCAAGTGGAAAGTTCTCGTCAGACAGAACCATCAGGGAGTATGCCAGCCAAATCTGGAACGTCGGAAGCTGCCCGGTGCCTCTCAATCCGGACATCGACACCTCCATCGAGGATGCCAAGCGTCACTGAAGCTAAAATAGCCTCATCCACATCAGAGGATCTTTCCCGCCAAGATGCCCAGAACAGGGGCAAACACAAGGGCGGGCAGGAAATTCGCCGTCTTGAACTCACGGATCTTCAGAAGACCGAATCCGATCATCAGCAGAAGGATTCCGCCCTCCGCGGCAAGCTCGTTAATCCCCACCTCTCCAAGAAGCGGCTGAAGCCAGCCACCGGCAAGTGTGAAGAAACCCTGATACACCAGGATGAACAGGAACGAGAACATGACGCCGATTCCGTATACCGAGGCGAAGACAACAGCCATGCAGCCGTCCATGACGGACTTGATCAGGATTGTGGTCATCTCCCCCGTCGTGCCGGCCTGGATGGATCCCACAACGCTCATCGCACCGGAGCAGAAGAGAACCGAGGCTGTCAGAAAGCCCTTCGCGAAGCTCTGTGTCGTCTCCGAATGTGTCATGCTTCCGAGCCTCTCGCCCAGAGAGAACACCCTGTCCTCTATCCTGAGCAGGTAGCCGAGGGCTCCGCCTATGAGAAGGGCAAGAAGCAGCACCAGGAAATTGGATGAACCGAGTGCCATCTGGATTCCCATTACAAGAGTCACAAGTCCGCTACAGGAGAATACTATCTCCTTGAAGCTCTCCTTAAGATGTTTCCCCACCAGAAGACCGATCAGGGAACCGATGATAACTGTCCCACAGTTGATGAATACGGCCAACATGGCTGTGATTATATGAAAATGCATTTTATTGGTAAAGCGTGGTAACATGTGCAGGAGAGGATCTGACTATGGATATCGTGATGCTTGCAGCCGGCACATCCTCACGGATGGGCAGGACCAACAAGATGCTCCTTCCCTACAAAGGCATGAGCCTTGTCACGCACTGCTGCCTGAAAGCCCTGGAGTTTCTCCAGGATTTCTCCCTGAAAAATGACGAAGCCTGCCACCTGATTGTCGTCACAGGATACAGAAGACGTTCAGTGGAAAAGGCTCTTGAGCCATGCAGGACCTTCATCGGAGAAACCACAGCCCGTCTTGAAATGATAGTGGTCAACAATCCGGATTATCGAAAAGGACAGTTCCGCTCCACCAAAACCGGTGTTGCCCAGGTTCAGGAAGACAGCGCGTTCTTCATCTCCCTGGCCGACATGCCGCTGATAGAGCCCGAGCATTACAATACCCTCGTTCCGCTTCTGGAAAGCCACGATGCGGTGCGTCCCTTCTATCAAAAAAAAGAGGACAGGGTGCCGGGGCACCCCGTCCTTCATGCACCGGGACTGAAGAAAACCATTCTCCGGTGTCCTGATGACTGGACTGTCAGCAAAATACTTAAGACTGCCGATGTCTTGGAGCCATCGTTTGAGGATGTCTCCTGGTCAACAGACATAGACAGCGTCTCCGATTATCAGAATCTCAGCTGACCCTCTCGATCTCCAGCTGTCCGTGCGGAGCCGAAAGACTTATCGAATCTCCGTCCGAGAAGCGTCCATGGAGCATGTCTACGGCAAGCGGGTTCTCAACCATGGTCTGGATGGCACGCTTGATCGGTCTTGCGCCGTAGTCGGGATCGAAACCGGCCTCGCTTATCATGTCAACAACGCTCCTGTCCCATGAAAGCTTCAGGTTGCGGTTCATCAACCTGTCGGCAAGACGCTTCAGCTGAAGCTCGACTATACCGGAGATCTGCTCCTTTCCGAGCTGGTTGAAGATGATGATCTCATCGATCCTGTTGATGAACTCGGGCTTGAACGAAGCACGGATGACCTCCATCACCGCCTCACGACCGCTCTTGAGATCCGGAGCCTCCATCAGCTGGCGGCTTCCCAGGTTGCTGGTCATGATTATGATGGTGTTGGTGAAGTCCACAAGCCTTCCCTGCCCATCCGTGAGCCTTCCGTCATCCAGAATCTGCAGAAGAACGTTGAACACATCCGGATGAGCCTTCTCGATCTCATCGAAAAGGACAACCGAATACGGACGTCTTCTGACGACCTCGGTGAGCTGTCCGCCCTCATCGTATCCGACATATCCTGGGGGTGCTCCGATCAGACGCGATACGGAGAACTTCTCCATATATTCGGACATGTCGATTCTGGTAAGCGCCTTCTCGTCGTCGAACAGCATGGAAGCCAGAACCTTTGCAAGCTCGGTCTTTCCGACACCGGTCGGTCCTGCGAACAGGAAGGATCCCAGAGGTCTGTGCTCGTCGCCGATTCCGGTCTTGTTCCTCCTGATGGCGTTGGAGACCGCGGCGATGGCCTCGTCCTGACCGATGACACGGTCGGACAGGGTCTTTTCCAGATTCAGGTACTTCTGCATCTCAGAACCCTGCATCTTGGAGACGGGGATTCCGGTCCAGGATGAGACGATCCTTGCGATATCGTCCTCGTCCACCTCTTCTCTGAGGAGCTTGCTGTCACCCTGCACTGCCTTCAGACGCTGGCTCTCTTCCTCAATCTCCTTCTGGAGCTGGGGAATCTGGCCATGGACGATCTCCGCCGCCTTGGCGAAGTCGCCGTTACGCTCTGCAATGCTCTCCTGCGTGCGCAGTTCCTCAAGACGTGACTTCTTGTCCCTGATGCCCTCAATGGCACCACGCTCGTTCTCCCACCTCAGATGCATGGCATCACGGGTGCTGTTCAGATCCGCAAGCTCGGAATTGATCTTCTCAAGCCTTGCCTTGGAAGACGGATCGTCCTCCTTGGACAGAGCCTGCTGCTCGATCTTGAGCTTCAGAAGCTTCCTTTCTATCTTGTCCAGTTCCTCAGGCTGGCTCTCGATCTCTATCTTAAGCTGGCTGGCAGCCTCATCGATCAGGTCTATGGCCTTGTCCGGCAGGAACCTGTTGGTGATGTACCTGTTGGACAGCACGGCTGCGGCGACAAGGGCATCGTCCTTGATTCTGACTCCGTGATGGACCTCGTAGCGGTCCTTGATTCCACGGAGGATTGCAATGGTGTCCTCCACGGTAGGCTCGTTTGCATAAACAGGCTGGAAACGCCTTTCCAGAGCCTTGTCCTTCTCGATGTACTTGCGGTACTCGTCGAGTGTCGTGGCTCCGATTGCATGGAGCTCGCCACGGGCAAGGGCCGGCTTGATCAGGTTGGAGGCATCGGTGGATCCCTCTGCGGCTCCTGCACCGACAATGGTGTGAAGCTCATCGATGAAGAGGATAATCCTGCCTTCGCTTCTGGTGATTTCGTTGACAACGGCCTTGAGCCTCTCCTCGAACTCGCCGCGGAACTTGGCACCGGCGACAAGGGCACCGACATCAAGGGACAGAAGGCTCTTGTCCTTAAGCGAATCGGGGACATCGCCGCCGACTATTCTCTGGGCAAGACCCTCCACTATTGCCGTCTTTCCGACTCCGGGCTCTCCGATGAGAACCGGGTTGTTCTTGGTCTTTCTGGAAAGGACCTGCATTACACGCCTGATTTCCTCATCACGGCCGATGACAGGATCCATCTTCCCCTGTCTTGCAAGGGCGGTCATGTCCCTGCAGTACTTCTGAAGGGCCTGGTACTTGCTCTCCGCATCCTCATCCGTGACACGCTGGCTTCCGCGGATGCTCTGAAGCGCCTGCATCAGGGCGTCCTTTGTGACTCCGCTGCGCTTGAGAAGTCTTCCAACGGGACCGTCGTCATCGGCAAGGGCAAGAAGGACATGTTCGGTACTTACATACTCGTCCTTGAATTTGTCCGCTTCCGTCTGGGCTTCGGTGAGAATCTGATAAAGGCCTCTGGAAAGTCCTATGTTAACAGCTCCACCATATGCTTTGGGCAGTTTGTCCACCATGGCTTTGGTCTCGGCCAGAAGATTCTGGTAGTCCACTCCCACCTTTGCGAACAGAGGCTCGGCAATTCCGTCCTTCTGCTGAAGAAGGGCCAGAAACATGTGCTCGTTGCCTATTTCCGCGTTATTGTACCTTGTGGCAAGGTTCTCGGCTCCCTGAAGAGCCTCTTTCATTTTTATGGTAAACTTGTCAATGTTCATATCTCACCTCTGAAACTAGTGTCCCCGAATCGGTTCTTTCCCCGTTATCCACAGTTTCACAACACTAAAATACGAAAACAAACTCAAATCGGCAACAAAATGGAAACATTACCAGAACCTCCTTGTGGTTTTCGACATTCGTAGCTATAATGTCAACATGCCAAAGAAGATAGATCACGCGCAGAGGAAGATAGAGATAATGAACGCCGCCCTGGAAGTCTACGCCCAGGAAGGCAAGAACACAAACCTCAGCACCATAGCGGCAAGGTGCAATCTCTCAAGAACAACGGTCTATCAGTACTTCAAGGACGAGAACCAGCTCTATCAGTACGCAATCAAGTACACAACCGACCTCGCCTTCTCACAGTACACTTCGGAAAAGTGGGAGTCGATCAAGGACCCCGTTGAGAAGCTGCAGAAAATCACACAGGACATTCTGAACAGAGCTGACACCTACGAAAGACAGGTCGGCAATTTCCTGAAGATAATCGACGGCGTGGAAGGTCTCACGGACACGGTCAACCGCAGGACTGCAAAGCTCAACCTCTTCTTCTCCCGTCTGGTGCGTCAGGCGATAAAGGAAGGCAGGATGCGCAAGTGCAGCCCGAACGATGTTGCAGACAAGCTCGAGATAATGCTTGAGACCTATCTTTTCCACATGGTCTATTTCCCGCAGAACAAGGCCAAGATCCGCGAGATAATCAGAGATTTGATCAACGTCAACGTGATCTGAGCTATTATTCGGCTATTATCCTTTCAACCAGATCCTCGAATGCACAGACATAACCTCTGGCCTTTTCCTCTGAAGAGGCTTCGGCAATGAATCTGAGAAGAGGCTCGGTTCCCGAGAACCTGCAGCTGACAAAGGATCCGTCCTTGAAATAGACCTTGCATCCGTCCATATAGCCGACCTTCTCCACTTCATCTCCGAAGTCGGGAACCCGTCCGTCGTCCATGATGGCGTGGTTGATTCTTCCCTTGTCTTCGGCCTTGAAGCGCATGGCCTTCTCCACATAGTAGGTCTTACCGTACTTTTCGCTGATCATGTCGGAAATCTCGGCAATGGACTTACCCATGGCGGATACCATCTCAATGACAAGAGACGCCGCATAGATGGCGTCCTTGCCGTGGATATGTCCGCGGATTGTCAGACCGCCGGAGGACTCTCCGCCCAGGACGGCATCGTACTTGTCTATCGCAGACGACACCCACTTGAATCCCACAGGAACCTCGATGCACTTCTCACCGAAGTCCTTGGCCATCCTGTCCAGAACATATGTGGTGCACAGATTCTTGACCACGGGTCCCTTCCAGTGCTTGCCCTCGTGCAGATACCAGTAGAGCATGGCCAGGATCTGGTTCATGGAGAAATATCTTCCGTTGGAATCTATGAACGACAGCCTGTCTCCGTCTCCGTCGAATGCGAAGCCCAGGTCGTAACCGCCCTTGACGACCTTGTCCGACAGGCCCTTGAGGATGTCCTCGCTGGGAGCGGGATAGAGACCCTCGAAATAGGCGTCCTTGTTGTTGTTGATAAGGTCGACCGTACATCTGCAGGTGTTGAGGATTACAAGCATTGGATATGTGCCGGATCCGTGCATCGGATCGAACAGAACCCTCAGGCCCCTTTCCCTTATGGCTTCCTTGTCCAGGACCTCCAGAATGTCGTCGATGAAGGCGTTGAACGGATTCTGCATTATGGAGACCAGTCCCTTTGCAAGAGCCTCGTCGTAATCCATGCGCTTTACGCCCTTCAGTCCTGAAATAACCTTCTCAATCCTGTCGGTGACTTCGACCGGAGCATCCCTGCCCTCTTCCACAATAACCTTGATTCCGTCGTACTCGGGCGGGTTGTGGCTGGCTGTCACCTCAAGACCGCAGTACAGATCCTGTTTCATGACGGTGTGCATGACAAACGGCGACGGTGCGGACCTTTTCATCCTCATGGTGCGGATTCCGTTTCCGGCAAAGACCTCGCAGAGCCATGTGGTTCCCATCTCCGACAGGAAACGCCTGTCAAAGCCTATCATCACAGGCTTGTCCGTCTTCTTGTCCTCTATCAGGATTTCGGAAATCGCCTGTGCGACAAGGGAAATGTTCTCTTTTGTGAAATCGTCTCCGATTATAGCTCTCCATCCGCCTGTGCCGAATTTAATCATGGTTCCCTACCTTATCATAAGACCCATAGGAACGGGTCTTTCAGCATCTGAATTGTCATCATGCCTGTCCGAGACATGCATGAGAAGCTTTCCGTCAATGAACATCTCGGAAGATCCGCCGCCGTCCAGATTCAGGGCATTCACAAGCCCTATCGAATGGCAGAAGTTTCCGAGTTCCAGAAGCGATGCGCCGCAGCTCTCCTCTCCGAACCTATAGAAAAGCTTGGAGCATCCCTCCGCCCAGACAAGAACCGGGTCTCCGTCCGCATCCGAGCATATGGCCATCCTTGGGGCTCTGTCCTTCACGTAATCCAGAGGATACAGAGTGGGAGGATACGGAACAGGATCCTTGTGTATGTCGTAGAAAGGAGATTCGAAGCCCTGCATCACAACCCCGTCCTTGACGGAAGAGGATCCCACCTGGATTCCGAAAAGACAGTCCTCGAACCCCAGATACACAACGGGGCTGGGTTCTATTGCAAGCTCTTGTCTGGTATGCAGGACAAATCCGCCGGTTGGGACAAGAACTCCGCCGCCCTTATGGAATGCGATCACCTCGTCCCCTACAATCATCAGATCAAACCCTTCGTCCTCCGGAGTCAGCCGGGTCTCGGGACGTCTGTATATGGTGCAGTTGTCGCCGTGGGTGAACCTGATTCCCTGTATCTCCATGCTAATCTGCCTGATGTCAGGCCGTGTGATCTTCGGGTTTCCGTTCATATCCACAACCAGGGCTTCCCTTCCGTTCAGAGGCGGCTGCGACATCATTCCGTTTCTCACCGTCATACCGTACGGAAGCGCGAAGACATCATAAGGTGAATCGCAGTCGAACAGATCCATGATGAAGAAATGGGCGTTGCAGATGAAATGAGGTCTGGGGCTGACCTCGCTCATATAGCCCAGGTCCTCTCCTATCGGTAGGATGCTGATCTCGTCGGTCTTGTCACCGTAGCCGATTTCCAGAAGACCGCGCTTCTGAAGTTCGTCCAGAAAGTCTCTGGCCGTTTTGTCTTCAACTACAAGCGACTGTCCGTCCCTTCTTATCTTACCCTCTTTCACCAGTTTTCTGAGACCCATGGCGGCGGCAAGCTGTCTGTCAAAGACAACACCGGCATCCGTGTCGTTCGGGAACGGGCTTTCCATGTCATCGGGGACGTGGAAGACGACAAATGTTCCGTAGAGGTCGTGGTGCTTCGGAATGACGAACTTCTTGTAGATCCTGGACAGCTCGTCGAAAGCCGCCTTGGAGAAAGGAGCCTGGACGAATTCAAGGTCGTTCCAAGCAAAGCCGGACACAACCTGGAACCTCTGCATCTCTCCGTTTTCATATCTGACCGTATCGATCCTGGATTCAATCATCCCTTGACCCCCGAGCTCATCTGATTCTCGATGATATACCTCTGGCAGAAGATGTACACCACAATCAACGGCAGAACCGATATCACGGAACCCGTGAGGATCAGACCCCACTTCGTGGTGTACTGGTTCTGGAATCTTGTAAGACCCATGGTAACGGTGAACAGCTTCGGATTGATGATGTAAAGAAGAGGCCTGAGAAGGTCGTTCCAGTTGTTCATGAAGGCAATGATGAACAGCGTTGCCGTCGAGGCTGTCGCCTGCGGGAAATAGACCCTCCAGAGGATCTTGTATGCCGAGGCCCCGTCTATGACGGCGGCATCGAACAGCGCTGTGGGAATCGCCTCGAACACGGAGATGAACATGAAGGTTCCGAACGCACCGGCAAGGAACGAAGGAATTATCAGGGGCAGGTATGAATTCAGCCAGCCCAGCTTCATCATAAGGTAATATTCGGGAATGATTATGACCTGGACGGGAATCATCAGGGTCATAAGAAGAAGGGTATAGATTGCACGTCTTCCATGAAAACGCATCTTGGCAAAGGCAAATGCGGCCATCGGACAGACTATAATCTGACCAAGGGCGGCAAGGAAGGACACGAAGAAGGAGTTCCATGTGTACAGTGCGAAACTGAAATTGGAGAAGACCTCCCTGTAGTTGTCCCACATCCCTTTCTTGAACAGTTTATCAGGCCAGAACTTCAGCGGAAGGGCAAAGATCTGATCCTCCGACATGAACGAGTTGGCCAGCATCCAGAAGAACGGGAAGATTGAAACGAATGTGGCAAGAATGATGAAGAAGATGATCAGGATTTTTGAAAAGCGTCTTTCTACCATGTCATCCTCCTACTCAAGCGGCTGGGCCCAGTACTTCTTTATGAAGAAGTTGCCCACCGTCAGCAATCCGACAACCACCATCAGGACCCATGCAATGGATTCCGCATAGCCCACGCGGTTGTAGGAGAAAGCGTTCAGATACACGGAATAGACAAGGGTGTTGGTCGCGTTCTGCGGTCCTCCCATCGTCATCGCGTAAATGAGCTCGAAGTTCTTGAATGCATCCATGATGGCAACCGTGAGGACAAAAAATGTGGTTGGTGCCAACATGGGTATGGTGACCCTGAAAAGCCTCTGGGTCGGGGTCGCGCCGTCGACGACGCTCGCCTCTATCACTTCCTTGCTTATGGCCTGAAGACCCGCAAGGAAAAGGATCATGTAGTAGCCGGACATCTTCCAGACCTGGACGAACGTAACGGTCCAGATTGCCAGGCTGGGATCCTGCAGCCAGTACGGAGCCGTGATCCCTATCTTCTTCAGGAAGAAGTCCAGGATACCGTACTTGGGACCTAGGATTCTGGTCCAGACGATACCGACCGCAACGGAAGAAGTGATTACAGGCATGTATATGGCGGCTCTGAAGAAGTTCATTCCCCTGAGTTTGTTGTTCACAAGAAGAGCAAGGAGAAGGCCGAAGATCATTCCTCCGGTCACATAACCGGCCGTTATCTTGAGGGTATTTCCCAGTATTTTCCAGAAGACGGGATCGGAGAACAGCTCCTTGAAGTTCTTAAGGCCTATGAACTTCGGGTCCGTGATCAGATTCCACTTCGTGAATGAGAGGAAAAAGGACGAGACAATAGGAATCAGCCTGAAAATGACAAGCCCGATCAGGGTCGGGAAAACAAGTATCCACGGGGTTGCCCAACTGTGCCATTTGAATTTCTGCTTCTCGGACATAGAACCACCTTTGAGTATCTTTTAATTATTATAGCAGAATAAACACGAAGAGAGCACATGGCGCGGAACCATGTGCTCTTCGATCATGATTTGATGAAAATCAATAGTAACGTGCGAGAATCTTGTCGATGGATTCCTTCAGCGAAGGAAGGACCTGGGCAATTGTCGTCTCTCCGTTGAGGATGCTGTCGACAGCGCCGTTGAGTCCCATCGACTCTGCAGCACCGTAGCCAACCCACTCGCTCCATCCCTGTGTGTAGGAAGTTACGAATGTGTCGCTTGCATGGTCTCTGAACAGCTGCATGTCGCCATAAGGCTGCTGTGTCATGTCTACGAATGCATCGGATTCGACAAGAGCCTTGTAGGCCGGCATCTTTCCAGCCATGAACTGGTCAAGACCGATTCCCTCACCTGCGATGTATTTTGTGAACTCCCAGGCTTCCTTGGCGTGCTTTGTGAACGGTGAGATGACATATGAGTCAGGCCAGCCGTATGTTGTCTTCGGAGCACCGTGAGGTCCGACAGGAACTCTTGTGACACCCCACTGGAACTTGTCGCCGATTGTCTTTCTGAAGTCGTCAGCAAACCAACCGCCGTCAACGAACATTGCGCAGATCTGGTTCGGGAAGATTGTCTTGTACTTGATTGCGGACATGTCCTTCGGGGACGGGGCAACCTTGTAGACGTTCACCAGGTCTGACATGAACTGGATTGCATCAAGGGCGTTCTGGTTCGGCTCGAACTTGTGGGTCTTGTCGTTTGTCAGGACTCCGCCGTTTGCGAAGATCCATGCCTGGGCCTCTGCGTAACGTCCGTATCCGTAGTATCCCCACTGGTCAATCTCGCCGTCTCCGTTCTTGTCAATTGTCAGAGCCTTGGCGGCTTTGAGGAAGTCATCCCATGTCCAGTTCTCGTTGGGGTATGCAAGACCTGCTGCATCGAAGGCATCCTTGTTGTAGAACATGTCACATGAGACATATGCGAACGGGAAGCCGGGCAGATAATCGGTCTTGGCCACATCCTTCAGAGATGTGAACATTGACTCGTAGAACTTCTTGTAGATCTCGGGATCGGAAGCAACCAGGTCGTCGAGGTTTCTGCAAAGACCTGTGGAAGCCCATTCCTCGAGGTCTCCGGATGAAAGCATGAATACATCTGGAAGAGCCTTCTGCTGGGCAAGGACCGAAAGCTGGGTCTTGTATGCGCCGCCGTCAGTTGCAATGACAGTGTTGTTGATCTTGACGCCCGGATGGGTGGCCTCATACTCTTTGATGATCGACTGGTTCTGCTCGATCATTCCGGTATCCCAGGTCCACCACTCAAGTGTGACCTCTCCGGTCTTAGCCTCTGATGCACCCTGTGCGAAAGCGGAGAATGCAAGAAGGCATACCAATGTAAGGGTTAGTAGTTTTTTCATTGTTTCACCTCCTAAGTGAATCGATTGTATTCTATCTGATGCAATGGGAATTGGCAAATTCTTTCGCAAAAACACTCATGAAAACACATGGTAATTGCAGGCCCATCCATTTAGTGTTAGGTTTTTATCATGCAGTACGTCCTTTTGGCCACATCACTCATATCAGTCGCAGTTCTCATAGTCGTCCTCATCAAGCTCTCAAAGCTCGGAAACACCCGGGAGTCGGAGGAGCTTTCAAGACAGCTTTCCGCCGTCGAGGAAAGCCTCAGACGCATAGAGCAGGACCTCACCGTGACAAGCACGAGGATTGACGAGCTTTCCAAGCACAACAGCACGCTCAACACCCTCGTGGACTCCAGACTCTCCCAGTTCACCACAGGAAACGAGAAACTGACCAAGACTGTCGAGGACAAGCTCACCGAAATCAGAACCGACAACGAGAAGCGCCTCGAGCAAATGCGCCAGACCGTTGAGGAAAAGCTCCAGAACACATTGGAGAACAGACTCTCCTCCTCCTTCAAACAGGTCGGCGACCAGCTTGAAAGCGTCTACAAGCAGCTTGGCGAGATGCAGACCCTGGCACAGGGCGTGGGAAATCTGGAGAAGGTCCTGACCAACGTCAAGACACGCGGAATGTGGGGAGAGCTCCAGGCCGAGCGCATCCTTCAGGAAATCCTGCTCCCGGAGCAGTACCTCAAGAACGTGGTCACAAAGCGCACCAGCCGCGACCCCGTGGAATTCGCAGTCCGCCTTCCCGGAGCCAACGAAGGCGAGCATGTGCTTCTGCCCATCGACTCCAAGTTCCCCCGCGAGGACTACGAGAAGCTGTGCGAGGCCACCCAGACAAGCGACCTGGAATCCGTACGTACCCTCCGCAAGGCGCTCGAACGCCGAATTCTGGACGAGTCCAAGGACATCCGCGAGAAATACATCGATGTCCCGAACACCACTGATTTCGCCATCCTTTTCCTGCCGATCGAAGGCCTTTATGCCGAGATTCTCTCCATTCCAGGCCTCCAGGAGCGTGTGCAGCATGACCACCATGTCATGATCGCCGGACCTGCCACCCTCGCAAGCCTCCTCAACAGCCTGCAGATGGGATTCAGAACCCTTGCAATCGAGAAGAAGAGTTCCGAAGTCTGGCACGTCCTGGGCGAGGTCAAGACCGAATACGGGAAGTTCGGCTCCGTCCTCGATGCCGTGAGAAAGAAGCTCGCATCGGCAACCAACGAGATCGACAACGCCTACACCCGCCACCGTGCAATCGGCCGCAAGCTGCGCGATGTCGAGGCTGTTGAATCGGACTCCCCCGACCTTCTGCCGGAACCTGACGAGAGCTGACCGGACTGTTTCAAGTTGCACAATCCGTTTCAAAGCGTGTAAAATCATCCTATGACCAAACTGGAGCTGGCAATCACGTTTGCTATTCAGGCCCACCATGGAATGGTGCGCAAAAAGGAAAACATCCCCTATGTCCTGCATCCCCTCGAGGTGGTGACGATTCTGGGAACCATGACAGACGATGAGGACGTCCTCTGTGCGGCCGCTCTCCATGACACCGTGGAAGATACGAAAACCACCTTCGAAGAGATCGAGGCGATCTTCGGCCACAGGGTTATGGAACTTGTTAAATCCGAGACAGAAGACAAGCGCAAGGATCTGCCTCCTACGGAAACATGGTACCAGAGAAAGAAGGAAAGCCTCGATTTTCTTAAAAACACCAAGGATCAGGGCATCAAAATGCTCTGGCTCGCCGACAAACTCGCAAACATCAGATCCCTTCACAGGATGTGGAGGAAAGAAGGCAACGCAATGTGGAAGGGCTTCAACCAGGAGGATCCCGCCCGACAGGCCTGGTACTACAGGTCAATTGCCGAATATGTCCAGGAGCTTCAGGACTGTGAAGCCTGGAAGGAATACAAATACATGATAGACACGATATTCGAGGGGGTTTGACATGGACAATCTTGAATACACAATCAAAGAGAACAGCATCAACGTCAACCTCTCGGGACATGTGGACTCCGGCAATGCTCCGGAACTGGAAGCCAAGCTTCTTTCCCTGTGCTCCGAGAATCCGAAGTGCGCGATCACAATCGACTGCGCCAACCTCAAGTACATCTCGAGTGCCGGTCTAAGAATCGTCCTCAAGCTGAAGAAACAGAATCAGGACCTGAAACTGATAAACGTCTCCTCCGAAGTCTATGAGATCTTCGACATGACAGGATTCACCCAGATGATCGACATCCACAAGGCCTTCAAGACCATATCGGTGGAAGGCTGCGAGGTGATCGGCAGCGGAGCCAACGGTACGGTATACAGAATCGATCCTGAAACCATCGTCAAGACCTTCATGGACGAGGATGCCCTGCAGGACATCGAGAAGGAACGAGCCCTTGCCCGTACCGCCTTTGTCCAGGGAGTCCCCACCGCGATCTCCTACGATGTGGTCAAGCTCGAAGGAGGCGGCTACGGTTCCGTCTACGAGCTTCTCAAGGCCGATAATTTCGCCAATCTCCTCAAAAAGAAGGAGAAGAGTCTGGACGAGCTCGTGCAGATGAGCGTCGACCTTCTCAAGATCATCCACTCCAAGGAGGTTGACCCGGACTCAATGCCCTGCATGAAGGAAAGGGCACTCGGATGGGCGATTTTCATGAAGGACCACCTCCCCTCCGACCAGGCCGACAAGCTTCTTAAACTCTTTGCGGAGATTCCCGAGGACAACCACATGATCCACGGTGATTTCCATCTCAAGAACATCATGTATCAGGACGGCGAGGCCCTTCTCATCGACATGGACACCCTCAGCCACGGACATCCCATCTTCGAATTCGCTTCCATCTACAATGCTTACCTCGGGTTCTCGGCCATAGATCGCGACAACGTCAAGGTATTTTTGGGAATCCCTTACGAGCAGGCGCAGGAGATCTGGGAAAAGACCCTGAAGATGTACTTCAGCGACAAAGACGAGAAATTCATCAGCCAGGTCCAGGACAAGGCGGCACTGATCGGTTTCACCAGACTTGCAAGACGAGCCATACGTCGCAACGCACTCAAAACGGAAGAAGGCCGCGCGTTCATCGAATGTGCCAAACGGAACATTGCCGAGCTTCTTTCCAAAACCGACTCCCTGTTCTATTGATCCTTTGAACGACAATGCATGCCACAAAAAAAGGGCACCACGAAATACGCGGTGCCCAAAAGGCATTGTAATAGAGAGCTAGGAAAGCGTCTATTGATTTGATTCTACCCCACGACAGGGCATTTGTCTATTCCACTACTATATTTCTTATCCAAACTCCACGCTTTACCAGAATGAAGCCCAGGATACATTTGAGAATACCTGTGATCTGGACGCTTACGAACAACCAAAGCACACTTGCATCGGTGAATCTGCTCAGCACGAACACCACAGGGAAACTCACGGCAATCACGTAGAATCCGTCGAACAGGAAGGTTATGAAAGTACGCCCTCCGCTTCTCAGCGTGAAGTAGGTCGCATTCTTGAAAGCCTCGATCGGAAGGCAGATTCCCTGGGTGATTATCAGGCTGGTGGCTATTGCCCTGGCAACCTCGTTGGTGTTGTAAAGCTTCGGGAACAGCCTTGAGATGGAGATCATGACCAGTCCGACGAAGAAACTGATGAAAACGGAGAGCATGATGATCTTTTTGTCCGTCTCCCTTGCCTCCTCCAGCTTGCCGGCTCCCAAAAGTCCTCCCACAATGATTCCCACACTGGATCCGAATGCAAGGAACACGACCTTGAAAAGCATGTTGATCGTCTCCGCCATGTGCACTCCGGCAACGGCGTTGAGGCCTCGCATCGAATAGCATTGGGCAAGAAGCGTCATGCCCATGGACCACAGAGCCTCGTTCAGAAGCAGGATCATTCCCTTGCTCGATATCCTCGAAACCAGAGTCCTCGGAATCCTCAGGGTACGGTACAGGCCCTTTGCATATGGCTGGCTGTCCGTGTTCCGATGGGTCCAGACCATTATGATGGCTGCCTCGATATAGCGCGAAATCACCGTAGCAATAGCCGCTCCGCGCACTCCCATGGCAGAAAATCCAAGTTTTCCGTAAATTAGGACATAGTTAAGACCAAGATTGACAACAACCGCAGCTATTCCGGCCTGCATGGGGACAAGCGCCTGACCGCATTCCCTCAAGGTTGTGGAGTATGCCTGGGCAAGGGCAAAACCAGGCAGTCCTATCAGCATTATGTCCAGATACAGAAGCCCCGAATGCATTGCCGCCGCAAGGTCTCCGCCGTCGGCACTCTCGTTCAGATAAAAGCCTATCAGGTCTCTGCCGAAAAACGTCATTATGAGAACCGCACCGCAGACAAGGATGGATCCCAGCACAAGCTTGAACCTGAACGTGTTCCTGACCCCTTCCGGGTCTCCCTTGCCGAAGTACTGCGCAGTGAATATCCCGGCTCCGGAAAAGCCTCCGAAGATGCAGAGGTTGTACACGAACAGAAGCTCGTTGACAATCGCCACACCGGACATCTGCTCCGTTCCCAGACGCCCGACCATGATGTTGTCCAGCAGATTCACGAAATTGGTGAATCCGTTCTGGACCATAATGGGGAAAGCGACCATGAATACGGTCTTGAGCAATGTCTTGTTGCGCTCGATGATCTTCATTTCCTTTGATTGATATCCATATCCCCTATCAAAGTCAAGGATGGTGCTTCAGATGGGTTTAAGTTTTTTTCTCTTATCTATATAATATCCGAGAACAAATTTCAGGGAGATACCCTATGAAGATAATCTACAAAGACGGAACAGTTGCCGAATGTCCGGCAGATGAAATCAACCATGTGATCCGCCACTCAACGGCTCACCTCATGGCACAGGCCATACAGAGACTCTATCCGGATGCAGACTTCGCATACGGACCCGCAACCGAAAGAGGTTTTTACTACGATGTCGACCTCGGAGACAGAAAGCTTACCGACGAGGACCTTGCTGCAATCGAAGCCGAGATGAAGAAGATCACAAAGGAACACCTTCCGGTCAGGCCTTTCATCCTTTCGAGAGACGAGGCGGTCAAGCTCATGCACGAGCGCCACGCAAAATACAAGGAAGAGCACATCGGTGACCTTCCGGAAGATGCCATCATCAGCTTCTACCAGCAGGGCGATTACATCGACATGTGCACAGGCCCGCACGTGACATTCACAAACGCACTCAAGGCCTTCAAGATCACAGGTCAGGGCGGAGCATATTGGAAGAACGATTCCAAGAACAAGATGCTCACCAGAATCAACGGCGTGGCATTCGCATCCCAGGCCGAGCTCGAGCAGTACGAGAAGGAAGTCGAGGAAGCCAAGGCCCGCGACCATAGAAAGATCGGAAAGGAAATGGGACTGTTCATGACCGACGACCTTGTCGGAAAAGGCCTTCCCATGTTCCTTCCCAACGGATACACGGTCTGGCAGGAACTCGAGAACTACATCAAGGAGAAGGAGCGCAAGCTCGGCTACCAGCATGTCATGACACCATGCGTAGGCTCCGTAAACCTCTATGTAACCTCCGGCCACTGGGCACATTACAGAAAGAACATGTTCCCGCCGATGGAAGTCGAAGGCGAGAGCTTTGTCCTCAGACCGATGAACTGCCCTCACCACATGATGATCTATTCCTCAAGGCCGCACAGCTACAGAGAGCTCCCCATCCGCCTTGCCGAGGTTGCACACGACTTCAGATTCGAGTCCAGCGGCACCCTCAAGGGCATCGAGCGTGCCCGTCACTTCTGCCAGAACGACTCCCACATCTTCGTCACACCTCAGCAGATCGAGCAGGAAGTCAAACAGGTCGTAGGCCTGATCTCCGAGACCTACAAGGACTTCGGAATCACAGACTACCGCTGCGTCCTCTCTCTCAGAGACCCCTCGGACACAGAGAAGTACTATCCGGACGATGACATGTGGAACAAGGCCGAGGATGCCCTCAGAGCCGTCCTTAAGGACCTTGGAATCGACTTCACCGAGGAAATCGGAGAAGCCGCCTTCTACGGACCAAAGCTCGATGTCAACGTCAAGCCGGCCGTAGGTTCCGAATACACACTCTCAACCTGCCAGCTGGACTTCTGCCTGCCTATGAAGTTCGACCTCAAGTATGTCGATGCCGATGGCAAGGAGCAGACTCCCGTTGTCCTCCACAGAGCCATTCTCGGTTCTCTGGACAGATTCATGGCATACATCATCGAGGAGACCAAAGGCAAGTTCCCGGTATGGCTCGCTCCGCTCCAGGTCAAGGTCCTTCCCGTCAGCGAGAAGAACAACGACTATGCGAAGAAGGTCTTCGATGCCCTCGAAGCACAGAACGTCAGAGTTGTCCTTGACGACCGCAACGAGAAGGTCGGCTACAAGATCAGAGAGGCCCAGCAGGTCGACAGAGCCCCCTACATGCTGATCATCGGAGCCAAGGAGGAAGAGGAAGGAACAGTCAGTGTCAGAAGCAGAGACACTGGAGAGACCGTTCCGATGTCCCTTACCGGCTTCGTCACAAAGGTCACGACAGAAATCAGGGACAGAGTCCGCTGATTCACTCTCTATATATGAAAAACGGGCTGCAATCTAAACTGCAGCCCGCTTTTTTTGCGCTGTTAGCTGTCACAGAGCTATTCTGTAGATCGCGGCAAGATCCTCGGCATAGAGCTTCTTGAAGCCTCCGGCAACCCCTCTTCCTCCGTCGAGACACTGTTTCACCATATCGTCAATCCTGTCTCCGTTGATATTGACCTCGCTGAGTCTGACAGGAAGACCGATGCTCTTGAACCAATCCTCGAGCCTTGCAATGCCGTCGAGGGCAATCTTGTCCTCATCTGCTATGGACATGCTGCTGCCCATGACATTGACGGCGAACTGCACGAATCTGGAGACCTTTGTCTTGTATACATATCTCATCCATGCAGGAGTCATGATTGCAAGTCCGGCACCATGTGCAATGTCATACAGTCCTGAAAGCTCATGCTCCATCCAGTGCGATGCCCAGTCCTGAACCCTGCCGCATCCGAAGAGGTTGTTGTGCGCAAGAGTTCCTGCGAGCATCAGCTGCTCCCTGTATTCATAGACTGTCGGATTCTTGCAGGCAAGAGGCCCGTACTGAAGGACTGTCCTCATGGCACCCTCAAGAAGCGCATCCGTATAATCCACATTCTCAGTCGGTGTGAAATACCGCTCCATCATGTGGCTGAGCATGTCTGCAGCTCCGCAAGCCGTCTGATAAGGAGGAAGGGTATAGCATACCTGAGGATCCAGAACGGCGAATGCCGGATAGTTGTTCTCATGGTTCACACCGCGCTTGTAGCCGGTCTTCTCATTTGTGATGACACATGAATTCGACATCTCGGATCCTGCCGCAGGAATTGTCAGGACAACACCTACGTTGATTCCCTTCGGAATCGGAGCACCCTTGACCATGAAATAGTCATCCCAAATGTCTTTGTCGGAAGGAACAGCATCTCCGAAGGAAATTGCCTTGCAGGTATCAATCACCGATCCGCCGCCTACGGCAAGAATGAAATCGATCTTCTCTCTTCTTACTGTATCTATTCCCTCAAGAACCAGAGAAAGCCTCGGATTCGGCTGGACTCCGCTGAGTTCGACAAATTCTATTCCAGCATTCTTCAGAGAATCAGTAACAGTCTTGTAAACACCGCTTTTCTTTATGCTTCCGCCGCCATAGACAAGAAGCACCCTGGTGCCGTTCTCAGACTGTACAAAATCAGCTACAGTCCCAATCACATCCTTACCGAAAACCAGCCTTGTAGGACATTTCCAAACAAAATTTTCCATCTGTTCCTCCCTTGTTGAGTATAGATTTCAAGCAAGTGTGCCGTCAAGGCGCATCAACGCAGGGGGACCGCCGCATGCATGCGGAAGGACAAAAAAAAGACCTGGCGGCTACCTACTCTCCCGCATTGCTGCAGTACCATCGGCGTGAGAGCGCTTGA